>CAZPNT010000091.1:0-5244 GCA_964588055.1 uncultured Candidatus Poseidoniales archaeon
TAGGGCCAGCAGGAGTTCCCCTCTCCTGCAAGGGTCGTACCATTGTCGAGGGGATGGACGACATCACCGTACTTGGACTAGATGCCATGGAGGTGCAGACGGTCAGGACCATACAGCCACAGCACTTCGACCAGTATTGGCAGGCTGGTATCCTCTCCTGGAAGTCTGACTTCGAGATGAACATGCATGGTCCGTATTACGCAGAGCTACTCGGGAGCAAGAGGGAGCGGAACAGAACCCTCTCTAAGATGGAGACGAGCCTGCAGGCTGGGAAGATAATCAACGCCAGGCATCTGACGTTCCACGTAGGCCCATATGGGGATTATGATCCGGGAACGAAAGCCAACGAACAGGTGGCCAACGTCATGGCAGGAGTAGTGGAACGAGTAAGGGAGGTCTGGGGGGACGAAGAGGAAGAGGAAGAGTACTCGGCATTCCCATGGGTTCACGAGTCAGAGCCATCCCTGGTAGGCATCGAGACCTCAGGAAGGCAGGAGTTGTGGGGTACCGTTGAAGAGGTCCTCGAAGTCTGCAATCATGTAGAGGGGACGGTCCCTGTTCTGAACATGGGACACATCCACGCTCGGGGTCACGGGAGGCTGAGGACTAGCGAGGACTACGCAGAGCTGTTCGACCAAGCCAGAGAGACCTACGGTGGCTCTACCTTCTACTGTCACTTCGCAGGAGTGGAGCACAGGATGGGGAACGCTCTGCACTACACTCAGATCAAGAAGTCTGACTTGAAGTTCGAGCCCTTCGCGGAGTACCTTGCCGAGGAGGGAGATTGGATGGACATCACGATAATCTCTGACTCGCCACTCCTGGAGCACGATGCTATGTACATGCTTCAGCACTATGACAAAGCCAGGCAGAGGCTTCTGGAGATTAAGGCTCGTGACGAGAGGAGGGCCAAGCTGGCGGCCCAGCAGGGAATAGATCCTGAGGAGTTGAAGAGGAAGGAGGAGGAGGCTGCTGCGGCTCGGAAGGCACAACTGACCGGAGAGATAGAAAATAAGCCCAAGAAGGCCCCTGCAAAGAAGGCCCCTGCAAAGAAGGCTCCTGCCAAGGGTAAGGCGGGCAAAACTAGCGGGATGATCTCATTCGACGATTCTGAAGACGAAGACGACGTGTTCTAGTGTCTCTCACCACTCCGAGCAGTCTAGTTCAATAACCTGTTTTGCGAGCCCGGTTCATGGAGACAGGAACTGTGAAGTGGTTCAACTATGTGAAAGGGTATGGGTTCATTGGCCGTGAGGACGGCGATGACCTATTCGTTCACACAACAGAGGTCAATGGAAGGATCGCCGAAGGCGACATTGTAGAGTTCGAAATTGGAGAGAGCCCCAAGGGGCCCAATGCGACGAACGTCAGAAAGATCGGCGAGTCCGAAGAAGAGTGAAGTAGGCTCTTTCGACAAGTTGCTCCTGGTCCAGTTCTCACTCCTCCTCTGTGCTGGACTTCTCCCAATTGAGGACTATCGACCCGTTGGAGCTTATCGCTAGAACCGGGGACCACTTGCTGAAGTCGACGGTTCTGTTTTCCACAATCATCTCTTTGAGGTTGTACATCATGTTGGGTTCCAACCTTATTCCGAAGAGTGCTTCTTCTGATTCGAATAACGGGGATACGCGGGGCCGAGGTGAGGGTTCGCCTTCCTCTTTCTCGGTCGTTAACGCTTCCTGCGGAGCCTCTAACGGTGGTTCCTCTTCCTCACTGACCTCTACTGGATTTTCTTGGGATTTGCTGGGCTCGGAAGAAGGATCCGATAGGCCGACGTTTGAGGCGATTGGTGCAGCTCCCTCGATCGTGCTCCCAATCTGCAGGCCCCCTCGTGAGGCATAGAGGACTGCCTGGCCAATGAGTGTCAGTGCTGCTAGGAAAAGCATCAGGACCATTACCAGTCCCCCTTGCTCGGCTCCTGTGTAGATGAGGCCAGACGGCATGCCAACTAGGCTGATCATCCTCCTCCATCCGTGATCCCTGCCGAAACCGACCACAACGTGGTGCAATGAGAGAAGCACTATCGAAACCCCGAATGCGAAGTCGACGCCAATGTGCCCTGAGTATGGGTACATAGCGATCAGTAAGAATGCGGAGCCAAACATCCCGAAATCCTTCTCCACGTCGAATGGCTCTGATTCGGATGTGCTCGCAATAGGAATCCGGACCTCTGAACCATAGGGGTCCATCCTATGCCAAGATATTCCAACCATAGCAATGCCAACTGCAATGGGCCAAAGGAGGGCTTCTTCGGAGGCAAATCCAAGATCACCTCGCAACCATGACTCTAGAGTCACTGTCTGGACCAAAACGGAGCCGTGAAGGACTGCTGGGGTGCCGTTCCTGAGGGCGTCAAACCCGGCCACCAATGAAGAAATGAAAGGCAATGCCCCGCTAATTCCTCCCGATATAAGTAAGAAGGCGTATCCATAACCCCTCGAAGCAAGGCCCAGATATGCATCGTTTCCAGTGTCCCTTTCTTCGAACATGGAGTTCTGCAAGAGAGAGCCGTTCTGGAACATGAAGTACTGAAAAAAGCCAGCCAAACCGCCGACGATCCTTGCATAGTCTGAGCCTTGGCCGACGTTGAGATACTGGAATAGCTCTAGAGAGGCCCAGAACCATGCTAGAGGAGATATCCAGAACCAATTTACAACACCTTGCCTCCAAGCTCCTGCGGTGAGGACTGCAACGATGACTATGGGTGCGGTCTGAGGGTCTGGTAGAAGGAATGCAACGGCGAGTAACAAGGCCACTGCGGGTCCAAAGAGCTGTTCTGGACCGTATCTTGATCCACCCTCGCGAGCTCTCTCGGACGGGAGGTGGAGAGTTACTGAGGCCGGGATGGAAACGAGTAGCAGGGAAACCCAACGAGGGGTATCGAACAGAAGGATGTCTGTCGTATCTCCAAGGTATGTGAGTTCGGAAAGAAGGGGCCAAATCAGGTCCGATTCGATCCTCAGAGATTCGAAGAATGAGGCATAGATCACGGCGAAAACAGGCAGAGTCATGAGAACCGGTGTGGAAACATGCTTTGCGGCCCTCTGAACAGCGATAGCGAAAACCGGCAGAGCCAGAAGACCCCCTGAAGAGTCCGTCATACCGATGACAAGGAGCCCTAATAGAGTCAGAGTGCCGAAGTTTCGAGCCTCCTGTGATAGGTCGAGCAGGGTCTTCAAGCGGAAGTTGACCAAGGCGGGTGCAGAGATGATGATCAAGTCCCTTACTACCCTGGCCCATAGTTCGGCATCCTCCTCAAAGATAATGATGGCTGAGACCATGGAGACGAAGAAGAGGTAGGTAATGCCCGCCAGCCTCTCGAATGGCGTTGTCCTGAATAAGGCCCCTCCCTCTATTGTCAGAAGTGCTGCTAGCAATGCGGAGCAAGCCAAAGTGATCGAAATAATTTCTGTGGACTGGTTCTCTGAGGATTCCGCCAAGTGTAGACAGTTGTTTAGTAGGAAAGCTAGTACGAGTAGGAGTATACTCGCCATTTCTGGTCTGAGAATCAGGCTTTCCCCTTCTACGCGCCACCTGTGACAAATCGCAAACAATCCGAAAGCGAGTAGGAGAGGAAGTATCCTGATCACTGGTTCCAAGTCAGACTCACCGATAGTTAGCAGGTTAGACAAAACCAAGGGAGATGCCGTTAGAATGAGATGGCTAAGGTCCGAAGACCATTCCAGATTGGAGCCATCTTCAAATCTAGAGCATAGGTACTCGTTGATCTGGTGTAGAGAGGCCAATGAGATAATTATCAGGAAAAGAGGGCTAGCCTCCTCAAGAAGTTCCAAATTTAGCGATGCCAGTACCAAGAGGATGGGTGGGCCCTCGTAAATCCTCAACCTACCCCTCGATTGGGCCCAGATACCAAGGGCGAGCAACGAGGGGAAGAGAACCAAGGAGAGCCCATCGACGATGCCGAGTTCGAAGGAGCCGAACTCGAGGATGTTTCCTTCCTTGCCTGTCCCGATGAATGAGGATACTGTCCATGATGCGACCATGGCGATGTATGTTGCCCTGACAACCCAGTCCCGTGCCTGCGGACGTGTCTCCAAATAGACAAAGGCAAGAATGCCGACTGACCATGCCACCATGGCAGCCTCATCGGAGAGGAGTGCCAGTGCTAGTGCCAGACCAACTGGCATTGCAGGAGTCCTCTGCATCGTCGTGGGTGCAAACCAACCCACAAGAAGGGCGACCCAAAGCCAGAAGGTGAGTCCGAATGGGTGTTCGGAGACGCCGTGTCCAGCGATAAAGAACTGAGTCTTATCCGCAGCTAGAATCTGGCAGAACAGAATAGCGGCGACAACCGCTCCGGAGCCGTTCTCGATCATTTTCTTTGACAGACTACGGTCGGTGGCAGTGATCCCAATGATCACCACGGCCGGGACCAGGAGGCCCGCATGCTCAGTCTCTCCCCAAGAGCTGAGTGCCATGAATATCGGGAGGCCAACTGCTGCACCCGAAGAAATCAGGTACAGAATCGCTCGGTCTAGCCTCAGAGAGTAAAGAATTGCAGATCCGGAGAGAAGAACTACTGAGAGGGTAATGAAAGTCTCCATCTCCCCCCTGGAGTATTCCAGCCAAATCTTAACCCCGCTGAACAGAACAGCAAGAGGAGCAAGGACCACGACAGTCCGTGGAAGTGTTCCCAGAGAATGCCGTCGAATAGACCGTGTGCTTATCTCCATGACAACAAGTATCCCAATGGTCTGCAATGCTGCAAGCCACACCGGCATCCACACATCTCCATCTTGGATATCTATCCACCCCATCTCGGGGCCAGCATAGAAAACGGCGAATCGGGAGAGCCAAACAGCAGAGAGTGCCCCCATCAGAACCCCTATGGCACCTCCGTACTCCTCTATCGGATTCTCTGCCCTGTCAGGACCCATCTGGTGCCTGAACCACTCGTGCAAACCAATTACCGAGAGTGCCGTGGCCCCAGTAATGACTCCCAGAGTCAGAAAGGAGTAGTCGTCGTTGACATTCACTACCGTGACGTACCATATCGCATAGGCCAGCATCAGACCACCAGCTACCAACGATGCGTATAGGCCGACCACCGAAGCGTCGTATTCTGAACGTAGGACTGTGTTTTCTGGGGTCTGACTCATACCCTTTGTTGGGCCTAATGGGCTTTCTACTTAGTGCCGGAACGGGGTTTTTTCGACCTCCTTGGGCTAGGAGAAGGCTTGAAGTCGGGACTGTGGTGGCGAGAGTGCTACGGGACTGTAGCTC
>CAZPNT010000092.1:0-5219 GCA_964588055.1 uncultured Candidatus Poseidoniales archaeon
GTATCCGAATGGTAACTCCAACATGATGAATTCCATTGATGCATAGGCAGGCGTCGGATCCGAATTCAGGTCCCCTCCTGGCACGTAGTAGAAACCAAGGATTGTTCCAGTTATGACCAGGATAATGAAAGCAATGAAGGATATCCCGCCCAAGCAGTATAGCGGGTACCAGTACCAGATAATCCTGAGTTTGTACTTCTCAGCATGAGTGAGCGGCATCTGCCTGTGCATGCTGTAGTAAGAGTCCCTGCTCATTCCCCAGTAATCCTGGATTCTGAATCTTGTGTCCAACCAGGAGAAGGCCCAGAGGAACAACTTCTCTGCGAGACCCATGCTTCCAGCATTAGTCTCCACTGCCCTAAGTATGTCCTTTCGAGGCATGTCGTCACGCTCCCTCCTTAGGGTGAATGCGACAATAACGACAACGACCGCGATGAAAATCCACAAGAACCAGAATTGTATCATTTTTTCACCTAACCGCAGAATGTGTACCAGTCCATGAAGTCTGGAAGGGCCTCTATGGTGCCCCCATTAACAGTGAACGGTATTAGGGGCATCCCATAAGGTGCAGGGCCACCAGTCTTCTTCACTCCTATGAAATCGAACTCTTGCCCATTTGATCTATTCCTGGCAGTGTTTTTTTCGATTACTGTATGATCGTACCTGCTTGAGTGGCAAATGCAGAATGATTTGTTTCCGCTGGAATCAGTCCCTCCCGGGAGCCAACTGTCCGCCGTGAAGTCATTGTTTACCAACTGCCATCCGGGTATGCAGCACAGGTGCGGGCATCTAGCGAAAACTATTATCATGTTATCGTGAATGTTCAGAGAAGCATACTCTTCTTTTTCTTCTAATTCGTAACCTGAACCTACGTAAGCTCCACCAGCCGTGTATCCATCCATAAACTGGAATCTCGGAGAATTTGCTTCCAAAGGCTCGTTTTTGTTTTCTTCATGTGGTACGTAGGTCGCAATGATGGGCAATCCGGACCAGAGTCCTGCAGCGCCAACCATTCCCGTGGTCGTATTGGCAGACTCGTCAATGAAAGACTGCACTGTCATAGGTTGCTTGTCCATATTACCGTACCACACGTCCGAACCCTTTGGGACGTAGAATTTTATTGCAGAGTCTGAACTGCCTCCTTCTGATTGACCCATTAGGAAAGAGGCGAAACCGACACTACCAAGTGAAGCTGTTGTGATAAGTCCTGCCGCTGTATTGAATGAGAGCCTCATGAACTCCCTTCTGTCGATTGCACCCCCTCTCTCGTGCATGCCCCCCGTCTGCGAGGAAATCTGACGTAACTTGAATTTCCTTGCCATGATTAGACCTCGTACTTTTTCCAAGAATCTGTATCGTGGCTCGTGATGTACTTGTTTCTTCTGTGCTTGACAATAACCACGTCTGGTAGTACGTATTTCAGGTACACAATTCCCATAATTATGAGTGTAAGCAGGGTCATTGCTAGATTGAATGAAAGCAATTGCTGATCCCAGTGGTTGAATAGGCCATAAGCCAAGGCACCTGCCCAATAAAGAGTCCAGAGAATCCCCCATAGTCCGACTAGGATAATCAGCCACGAATCACCGGATGGTGCGAGACTTGCCCTGACAATGGTCCCGGGCTTAACATCATTGAAGACACCATGATCGACCGCAGCCTCAAACGCTTCCTCAGTGAGCGTGGCGTCTTCCAATGCTATCCTAGCGTCTTCAACGCTCACTTCTCCAGACTTTACCTGTCGAAGCAACCTCATCACGGTGTCGTCTTTCATAGTTGATCCCCTCTTCTTAGATGTTTTATTCTTAGCTTCAGTAGGTTGCTTCTCCCCTTGTAATGTCTAGAGAATCCGTATCTCAGGAACAGACCGCAGAACAAAATTACCAACATAACGGCACCGAATCCAAGAAGCCCCAACCAGTGAGCAAGGAGCTTGGCTCCCATATGGTGGAGGTCAGTATGACTCTCGGCAGGAGCGGGAGGATTGATGTCACCATTGCCCGAGAAAACAGATCTGGTTCTACCGTTATCTTCGCCTTCGTCAACACTAGCTGTAAGGCGATTCCAGCGGTCTAGACTAGATGGTGCCATGTCCCCGTTCACCGAGTTCCCTGCAACATTGAATGTCACCGAACCCGAACCTTCTGAAGGACTGGTCCACACAAACATCCACGATCTATCGGGAGTTCTTGACCCAGAGTCTGTATGTGTGAGGGTGCCAATATCCCCTTCCCAATTCTGAACAAATGATTCGAATCCTTCTGACGCACCAAGAGTTCCATGGCTAACTCTCATTGAGAATCCAGCTGTGTAGGATTCAAGATTAGCCTCGGGACCGCCAATAAGTTGCAGCTTCATCTCGTAGGAAGTGTCCGGAGAATAGTGGAAAGGCACTCCGTCAATGATCACGGTCACAGAATTGTCTGGTTCCTCAGCATGACAGGTGCATCCAGCGAGAGAAACATCTCCCTGTCCGTTTGCGTTTGCCCCAACCCCGCTATGCAATGCTTCTCCGGAACCTGCAACAAATACTGTTACTAGGATTAGAATCAGGGTCTTTTGTCGAGATGCCATCTTTCGTTCACCTAGCATCTGCTAATGATGTACTCCAGAAAAAAGGGGGATATTAACGTTCCACCTCGGCCCCTTAGGGGCCGAACATTATATGACTCATCTTGAAAAAATTTCAAACACCTAGCGTTTGGTGCGAAATCATGGCATCGCCCATGTGGGAGAATACCTACGATCTCGACTCCGACCAAATCGCCAAACTTGAGGAGGCAGAGGATATGATGGAATCTATGGAGATTAACCGTGCCGAGGAAATCCTCCTATCTTTGCTGGATCATGATCCGAATTGCATTCCGGTTCTGAATGTACTAGGCCACCTTCACGGAAGGCACCTGTCAGATTTTGAGACTGCAATCGAGTATTACGACAAGGTCCTGATGCTCGAGCCCGATAATGCATGGGCCCGAGATGAAAGGAGAAGATACCGGCGCTATTTGGACTATGACTAGAACAAAATAAACTAGCTACTATCATTCGGCGATGTCATGGAACCGGGCTCCATTCTAATTGTCGGAGTCGGCGGGATAGGTTGTCGATGGTCCTCAGGGGCCCATGGTAGGTGCCAACATCTCTCAGAGCTATTGCTTGTAGATGCCGATGAATCATCCTTCGCTTCTGAACACGAAGCACATTGTCTCCATTTGGATGCTTCTGGAAGTGGCAAGGGAACAGCCGCACTTCCAAACCTAGCTGCTCACAGACTTAACGAGGGAATCGTCAACATCCAAGGACTGCTAAAGGACTCTGAGCTCGTGATCCTTCTCGCAGCCTTAGGAGGCGGCACCGGCTCAGGTGCAGCAGCCGAAATAGCTGCTAGATCCTCAGAGGCCGGCAGTCTTGTAATCAGTATTGTCGGTGTTCCCTTTGCAGAGCAACCACTTCGGTGCGCCATAGCAGAAAAGGCTCTTCCATCTATAGAGAGAAATTCTGATTTGTGTATTCGAGTAAGTCTTGAGAGACTTGCTTGGCAAGCTAGGCACCGAGAATCAGATTGGAAGTCGGGCTCTGAATGGATTGGGGAATTGATAGAGGGACTGGTAACGACTCTGGCTAGGGTGGGGAAGATGAATCTTGATTTGATGGATCTGCGTACAATAGTGGATAGGCCAGGCAATGCGACCCTGATAGTAGGAAATGGAACTACTTCCGATCCAGATGAAGTCGTTAGGATGGCCAGGGAATCACCCCTCTCCGAAATATCAGTTGACGGCGCTAAGGGGTGCATGATTCAAGTGGAAGGGGGTCCCGATATGACATTGGGTCATCTGAACATGGTTTCCGAGGCATTCGTATCCACTCTTGATGACGACTGTCAGGTAATTCTAGGAGCCAGAGCGAGCGATGATTTGGTTGGTAGATTAAGACTTGTAGCTGTGGTAAGCGGACTCTAGTCTAGTAACTCGACAATATCCTCGTCATCAGCGGTTTTTTGAATCTTCATTACATTGGCATCATGGACCTGCTCTTGTCTGTCTGAAACCTCCTTAGGCTCTTCCAATGGACTCGGCTCTCCAATCCATGAAAGAGCGATTGGAGAAATTGCCAACATTACAATCGCCGTGATTGCATGGCCAATCGCAGTGGTAATCATAAGACTCCCCTCGGAAAGTACCGTTAGGGAAGAAATGCTCCCCGAATATACGAATCCAAAACTTATCCCCCAGAAAATAGCTGATTGCCCCTGGAAAATCCTCCACCCCTTCTTTTGGCCCCTTTTTGACAATGACCAAACAGCCAATAGGATTGAAATTGACATCAGCACTCCTTCTTCAATTAATAGCGTCGGAGTAGATTGACTCGCAGTGAAAGGGGCCCTTCTCCACGAACTTAGAAGATGCCAGCACGAAGTGATAAAAATAAGAAAATAAGCTCTGTCGAGAGCTATTCCATCTACTCCATCCTTTCCTCTAGAATTCTTTGTGTAGCGTTCCATAAGCACCCCTAGGAAAACTATCAAGAGTAGGAAGATTAGCCACGCGATGTTCGTTGAAAGATTTGCATTTGACGGATTTTCAGCACCATAACCAAACCACCAAACCAGAGGTAGGAGAATGACTAGAGAAATTACATTTCTAAGCAGCAATGACAAACCTCCTGACCTACTAGCTCTAGACGAACTTTGGATTCTTTTTCCATAAACCGTCCATCCCATGGAAAGAGTAATTCCTTGGAATAACGACATCGCAACGAACATCATTGCCAAGAACAACTTGAAGTTGCCCAAATTATCATTTCCAACAATAGTAATGGACGCATACCAGATTCCCGTTGCAGCGGCAAATATGGGGAGGACTTTGACCACCCCTTGAATCCAATATTTCCTGTTTAGAATTCCCTTTCCGCCACTATCTACTGTTAGCATCCACCGTCCTACTCTACTAGGTTGCACCAATGCAGCAATCATGTAGGCGATTGAAAGCGATAGGAATATTGCCCCTCCCTGGTTTTCAGAACCAAACCAATCAATCCTCATTGAGACGTATAGAGTTGCAGATAATACTGCAAGAACTACAAAATGAGGGAGAGTCGAGGGACTCGAAATTATTCTAAGAATGCCTTCAGACTTCTGATAGCCCTCTTTTCGACCCCTGTCCACACATCTCCGTGAACATACCATTGGTTAAGGTAAACCCCTTCGGGGTTGCATG
>CAZPNT010000093.1:0-5205 GCA_964588055.1 uncultured Candidatus Poseidoniales archaeon
CCAGTCAGCGTCACCACCGTAGCCGGATGGACCCCTCTGGAGGTCTCCGTATCCACAAGCTCCGGCTCTGGGGGCGGGACCTCCTGCGCACTATACTCAAGCGACTCCACTGGGGACCGTCGAGTCATGTGCTGGGGTGATGGCTCATCGGGACAGATGGGGGATGGTGGGACGTCTTCACTGGCATCTCCCGCCTCCACCGACCTAGTGATGCTGGACTCAACTACTCCCCTCGGGGCATCGGACGGCACCGATTCCCTATCCTCGAGCCCATACGACGTCGAGGAGGTCTCCCTGAGCGAGATCGGGAAGTTCGGCTGCGCCAGATCCTCGCAGGGGCACGTGAAGTGCTGGGGCTACAACGGGTACGGACAGCTCGGGCATGGCAACGACTCCACTGCCTCCGACGGGGAGAACGAGATGGGCGAGGACCTCGCCTTCGTGCCGCTGGGGGCCAACAGAACCGCGACTAGCCTATCAGTGGGCGAGAACCACGCCTGCGCTCTGCTCGACGACGGTAGCGTGAAGTGCTGGGGCAGGAACAACTACGGGCAGCTCGGGATGGGGAACACCACCCAGATAGGAGACGCACCCGACGAGATGGGCGACTTCCTCGCTGCTGTGGACCTCGGCACCAGCAGGACCGCGACCGAGATAGCTACCGGCCAGCACCACTCATGCGCCCTCCTTGACGACGGGAGCGTGAAGTGCTGGGGACTCAACAACTACGGGCAGCTCGGAATAGGCAACACTTCCACCAGGGGGAACGGCGCCAACGAGATGGGTGACGACCTCGTGGCTGCCGATCTGGGGACCGGGAGGACCGCCATAGCCATCGAGGCGGGTGCCACCTTCACTTGCGCCATACTAGACAGCGGCGTCCTGAAGTGCTGGGGCCAGAACAACAACGGGCAGCTGGGCCAGGAGCACAACGAGAACATCGGACATGGGCCAGACCTCGACTCCAACGGCATCTCATGCCACCCTACCCTCAACACGGCACAAAACACAAGGGAGTGCAACGCTCGGATGGGTGACGGTCTGCCAGCGGTGGACCTGGGGGATGGCAGGACCGCAGTCTCGGTATCTGCCGGCTACTCGTCGACATGCGCGATCCTGGACAACGGCAGCGTTCGCTGCTGGGGGGCGAATTCGGACGGAAGGACTGGCCTGGGGACGACCTCTGGCTACACTGGCGACGCAGACGGCGAGATGGGCGACGACCTGCCGACAGTGGAGCTCGGCACAGGGCGAACGGCCTCCTCCATTAGCGTCGGTTACAGCCATGCTTGCGCACTACTGGACAACCTCAGCATAGCATGCTGGGGGGACAACGGGCAGGGGCAGATCGGAATAGGCACGAACAACGATGTCGATACCCCAGTCGAGATGGGATCTGGGCTTCAGACGACCGACCTACCCACGCCGAGATCCTCCTCGATAGCATCCGGATACTATCACTCATGCGCGATAATCGACGACGGCACCGTGAGGTGCTGGGGCGAAGACAACGATGGCAGGCTTGGGGTCTACTATGGAGACGGCGACAACAGCGTCGGCGACGAGAGCGGGGAAATGGGCGCAGAACTGGAGGCCACCAACCTGTACATGGTGCCCCCAGACTTCGACGGAGACGGTTGGATAGACCTATGGGACTCTGACGACGACAACGACGGATACTTGGACACAGAAGATGACCTGCCATTCGACGAGCGGGACTGGTTCGACCACGATGGCGACGGACTGGGCGTCAACGTCGACACGGACGACGACGACCCGGCCGTCAGGACCGCTGATGGGGACACTCCTGAGAAGTGGTCGGACGCCGAGGAAGAGGCCTGCGGAACCCTCTGGTGGAGCAGCCTCTCAGAGCCAGAGGACTACGACGGAGACGGAATCTGCGACAAGATAGACGACGACGTAGACGGAAACGGTTGGAACGACACATACCAGTGCGAGTGTTCGGGACTGGAGGACTCAGGGGAATGGATCAGAGAGCCCCTCTTCGGCTCAACTGGAACGGCCTCCTTTAGCGACGACCAGGCCCAGTACGGGTACGACTTCCACATATCCGAGCACGGTCTTAGGTACTATGCCACAGACGAGAACGATGCGGTCTACCAATGGCTCCAGCGCCATGACTCATCCACAGTCGGCTCTACTGCCATGCATTCGGATACCAACGACGTGAATTACTGGGACATCTCTACCCAGAACGGAATCAACTACCTAGCATTCCAAAAGGGCATCTACAGGTACTTCGACACCAATGATTCGATGTCAGGGACTTCAATGGTGACCCATGGAGAGACCACCTCCTCAGACATAGCCATCTCACGAGAGGGGGACATGGTCGTGAGGTGGCACGAGTCGTCCAGCGGTGGGACGATCAGGGGTGCCTACCTAAACGGCAGCACCTTCCAGGCGGGCGCGCCCGGTGGACTGTCTGCTCCAGACACCGGAGGAAGCGACCAGCACGGCCAGATGGCCTTCGGGCCAAACGGAAGGCTGCACGTCCTGATGGTCAACAACTCCTCGGAAGTGATAGGCTTCTACCACTTCTACGCAGACCTGGGCAGCAATCTTTCTGGTGACGTTACCCTTTCCTGGAGCACCCCGGAGCTCCTCCTGGAAAGGAACCAGAGCACGGGATGGTCCTCTGGCTCCTCACACTCAGCGACCGAGGACCACACGGCAGAGCTGCACTACTCCGATGACGGGAAGATGTACGCGGCCATGTACAACGGGACAGACCTGTGGCTCTCCACCCATGACGGAACCTCCTGGGTCACAGAGATGATAGCCGGATCAACAGGGAAGAACGAGGGCGTCGAGATAGCAACCAACTCAACGGGAGTGGCGCACATAGCATGGATTAACCACACAACGGGCCAGCTGATGCTGTCTCACAAGTCCTCTGAGTCCTGGTCCCACGAGGAAGTCTGGCTAAGCGATGGCTGGCCCGAGTCGACTTCAACCCAGACACTGAACTGGGCCCGCCTAAGCCTCAGATACGACAGGTTGGACGACCCGTACATCTTGTCGATAGACGCAAACGACTCAAACTCCCTATCGGGTCTACTCCACTACAAGGGAACACTTCTCGACCCATCCTACACGTTCCAGCCCACGGATTCCAACAGCGACGGAATCTGCGACACCCTGCAGTACACGGTGATGGACTATGGGGTCACTTCCGTGATTGCCACGCAGGGGAAGCCAGTGTCGATGACTCCAACCTTCACCGGCCAGAGCCTGGTGGAGGTCTGGGCGCCCTCGATGCCTGCTGGACTGTCAGTCAACAGCACCACTGGCGAGATCTCGGGCACCCCGACGGAAGTGGACACTGGAGGCACCGAGTATACCATTTACTCCAACAGCAGTAGCGCTTCCTACCCAGTTTCGATAGAGTTCACTGTGAGGTCCCCCTCTCCCGTTCAGGCGGGCTACGGGAGGCTGGACGATCACCAATACCTGACCGAAAGGAACGGTCCGGGGCATACTCTGCACGAGTACGACGGAGAGGGAAACCTGTACTACTACGGGCAGTACTACTCATCATCGGCATGGACCTCGGACGGGATCGACGTGACAATCGGTTCGGATGACCTCTACGTCGCAAAGAGGTGGGCCAACGGAACGTGGGCATGGGTAGTACCACTGGACTTCAGCGGATCCGTATCCGGAGGAGTCGGTGCACTATCGATAGACAATTCAGGGAACGCTTACGTCTCTGGGCACAGGTCCAGCGGGGCTCTGGGGCTACCGGGCACGGAGCATGACCTCCCTAGCAGGGAAGCGGCCTTCTTCGTGTCCCTGGACACAAATGGGACGGTTAGATGGGCACAGGACGCACACATGTCCTCAGGTAGCACAAGCGCAAACTGGCACGTTTCCACAGACACCACGGTGAATTCCCTGGGCTTCGCCAGAATGGAAGTGAACAGCAGCACAGGTGAGCTTACGGTTACTGGTCACGTATCCTCCTCGTCCTCAACGGACAGGACTCTGAGCTTCGGAGACGTCTCGCTGGAGATCCCAAGCGACCACTACAACTACCAGAGACCGTTCATAGCCCGGATAGCGACCAACGGGTCATTCTCATGGGCCAACACGGTAACCCCGACTTCCAACTACCACAGGACCCTTCAGGGAATTGGGGTTCACGACGACGGCAGCGTGGAAGTCCTGATGAGGGGTCATGGAACGACCTTGCTCGGAAACCTGACAGTTACGAACGACAGCGTACACTACGTCCTAGGAAGGTTGAGTGGAAATGGTTCCTGGACGAGCGCCTCGACCATAACCTCGGAGAACCCATCCGGGTTTGACGTCACGTACGACTCTGCAATGATGATGGGGACATCTTCAGGGGATCTCATGCTGGCCATGTGGACGGTCAGCGATACTACCAGCCTGAATGTAACGGGGTCCTTGGCCTGGTTCAATAGTACATGCGATGACAGCCTCGTAGTCATGCATCTCAGCGGCTCGGAATGGGGCGTCGATGCCTCAAGGGAGTTCTGCCTGACCAGCGGAGCTGCGCAGAAGGCCGAATACTACAGCATCCTGGAAGTGGATGCGCAAGACAGAGCGGTACTTTTCCTCGGGTCTAGGGAATCTGACTTAGCAAACCACCACAGGGTGATGAGGCTCGACTCGAATCTGAATCCGGACTTCGAAGAGTTCATCTCCTACTCGAACAGCCTCTCAAACCCATTCAAACTTGACTGGGAGGACGTTGCCTTCGACCCGCTTGGAAACATGCTGGTGTACTTCCACACCAGCCAGGGCAACCTCTACTGGGACGGTGAGCAAATGGGGACGGTGTCCTCCAACTGGAACCACCAAAGCCAATTCCTGATGGAAACAGTCGGTCACACAATAGATGGTCAGAGCCTAGTTGCTGGAGAGCCAAGCACCCTGCATGGCGTCATGGGCCTGAGTGCAATGGGTGCTACCTGCGACCAAGGAACAAGCTACTGCGGGGATAGCCTGGACTCCTGGACGTCTATCGGCCTTCCTTCCGGCCTAAGCATTGACTCGGACACCGGGGTGATATCCGGAGCGGCCACCGGAAACATGTCCCTATCCGACTTCACCCTGTGGATGAACGATACGGCACTGGGGAACAACCAGATCAACGTCTCGTTCCTCATTCTGAATGGAAAGCCAATTGTGACCTACAACCAGACCTCCTTCGTG
>CAZPNT010000094.1:0-5191 GCA_964588055.1 uncultured Candidatus Poseidoniales archaeon
GATCCTATCGATTCTGTTGTATATGCTGTCTCTAGAACTGCTGGAAATCGATGGGTCAGTGGATTTTCTCCTGTTCCAAACGGATTTGAAGTCAGAATCTTCGTCATTAGAAGACATTTGAGATGTTGATGAAAGGGAGCTGGCGGCATCGAGCAGGTCCCCATCAGAGGATTGCTCGGGAGAGAATCCGAATTTTGGCCCGGTAGAGTCTAGTGGAAGAGGGGGTAACTCTGGGAGTGAAGGGTCGGGCATGGGCGGCGGTATTGATATGCCAGGAGGTGGGGGTGGCAATTCCTCAGTGGACTCCTCTGAGTCGTTGTCTACCTCGTCTAACGGGTCGATCACGAGTACTTTCCGCAGTTCACCACTATTCAATATTCTCTGTCTTCGTAAACACGATGAGTCATTTAGCGTATAATTGCGAAAAATCGGGTCATTTGCATATTTCCGCCCATCCTTTGAGGCACAGGAACATAGCCATTGACTCCTGAACAACAATCTCATCTCCGAGTGAAGGTTCTATTCGTTCACCAGATATACTCGCACAGACTTCTTCTGCAATGATTCGAACCTTTAGGGAACCACCACCGAAAACTACGGCCTCCTTGAGCGGATCGAACCTATTGCTTGAGTCGGGATCTAAGCGTTCGAGTGGCAACTCCGTCACCCTTAGTCCGGATTTTCCATGAAGACTGCCGACCCATCGTATCACCCTCTTGGTATCCACGGTTACCACTTCGTCTGTCTCACCCGCAGTTCCAATTACTACAGAAGAGTCGCCCTTGACCAACTCCCAAAATATAGGCGTGCACTTTGGCCCAAATACCTCTAACGATGGGTCTTCCTTGAGTCTAGCGATTCTATCAAAACCGAATTCGTCACCAGAATCGGCGAGTAAGGCCAATTCTTCGATACTGGCTCTGCTTGAAGACTTCAGATTCACATTTTGTGACTTTGATCTGGTTTTGATTATTTCATGGAACTCATTCAATATTTTCGTCTTTCCTGATTCACCCGAAGAGATGTGTGATAGTTTTTCTAGGGTAGAGTCTATGCCATCAATAGCCCTCTTCCCCCATCCCGAATCATCATTGATTGTGGACTGGATATCTATGCCCTCTCCCCTAATGTAGTTCACTATCTCCCTTCTGGCATTGGAGTCTAAGTGTAGCAGTGAGGGATCTCTGAGATGTATGTGGAATCCCCTATGGCCCGAAAATGTGAATTGGGCATATTTTTCCTCGAATCCAAATTCTGGCTCGAGGAATTCGTTCCAAAGTCTCCACGCCTGGGCCTGGATAACCTCAATCATTGCTGGGAAGTCGTTGTCTGAGACACCGGGCAGATGGTCTCCATCTAGATCAAAAATCAGGTCTGCTCCCAACCATCCCTTCTCATTCATCTTTCCCTTTGATGGGTCTTTGTAGTAAGCAGTACTGTGAAAGCAGGAGTGAGGGGCTCTAGTTCTAAGGTATGAATGCAGAGTAGTTTTGTCAGAGAATGCCCGATGTCTATCTGGTGGTGCACCACCCCAGGGTATGAACATCCACTCCCTGTTCCTAAGCCTGGGAGGGACCCAGATGGATTCATGAGAGATCGATTCGTAATACTCTGAAAATCGTAGTGCGAACCTACTCCAGCCTCCGGCCATGAGTCAAATAAAGAGTCGCGGGACATAAGTTTTCAATTAGCCCAGTTTAAGGCCACCCACTTCCTTTCCATCTGTGGATGGCGAAGCGCCAGTTGCTTCAACGTAGGCGTCCCAGCAAACATACTCATTGTCGAGTACGATGGCCTCTGAGAACTTCAATGCCCTACCAGTAATTGCACATACGGGTCCTAGTTGCCCAGATGCCGTCGACAGCTTGGTCGGGTCCGGCATAATAACGCCTAGAGCATTTGCCATTTCATCATTACTGGAGGCCCTCCGACGAAAACGCATTTCAACTGAAACACAACGCAATGCTCGTGAACGAAGACGCTCTTAATATCAGAATTGGGCATTCCCCGGATCCTGATGATGCATTCATGTTCCATGCATTGACTAATGGCACAATAGACACAGGAAACAGAACCTATGAACATGTGCTAGTAGACATTGACACACTAAATAGAGAAGCCCAGATTGGGAGTTTCGAAGTTTCTGCTGTTAGTATTCACTCATACCCAAAAATCTCAGATTCCTACTACCTAATGAACTGCGGTGCCTCTATGGGTGAGGGTTATGGGCCAATTCTGGTTTCTGATAGTGAAATGAGCGTTGAAGAAGCGAAGCGCTCCGTAATCGCCATTCCCGGAAAGAGCACCAGCTCCTACCTTGCTCTAGTGCTTGCATTGGGAGATGTTGAGGTCAGGGAAGTGCCCTTTGACAAAATCCTCCCTGGAGTACTAGATGGGAAGTACGACGCAGGAGTAATAATTCACGAGGGGCAGCTAACCTGGTCTGATGAGGGAGCATTCATGATATTAGATCTCGGCGTGTGGTGGAATGAAGAAACTGGGCTACCTCTTCCACTAGGTGGGAACATAGTAAGAAAGGACCTTGGTGAAGATGTGTGTATACAGATTTGTAACGATATCAAGAGAAGCATAGAGTTCTCAATATCAAATCCCGAAGCAGCCCTTAGAGATGCAATTAAGTGGGGTAGAGGAATCGATAAAGATACGAACGAGGAGTTCGTGAAGATGTACGTAAATAGGCGAACAATTGACTACGGTGAAGATGGTCGTTCAGCAGTTAGGCTGTTTCTTGAAAAGGGAGTTGCCATTGGCATGGTTCGGAGCGATTTTGATCCTAAGGGAGTGAAATTCATTGGAGAGGCAGAACATGTCTGAAAGGCCGGAAGTTAGCGAATTTGGTTCAGTAGATCCAGCGCCTCCCTCTACGAATGGAGAAACCATAGAGAGGCTCCGTAAGACCTTGTGCGATGAGGACGAGAGAATGTTCCAGAGGATGAGGGCTCTTTTCGCCTTGAGGAACATAGGAGGCAAGTCGGCAGTAGATTCTCTTGCAGATGCATTCGACTCTTCGTCTGCCTTGCTGAAGCACGAGATAGCGTATGTGCTAGGCCAAATGCAAGAAGACCATGCAGTTCCACACCTAATTGACAGGTTGGAAGACTTAGGAGAAGATGTGATGGTTAGGCACGAGGCAGCGGAAGCACTGGGAGCTATCGGCAACAGGGATGCAATGGGCACCCTGGAGAAGTTTGTATCCGATGATGAGGTAGTTGTCGCAGAATCCTGTGAAGTGGCGATAGACCTACTAAACTGGGTCTCGAGCAAGAGGCTCGAGTACGCGGACTAATGATGCTCGAACCAGCATGGTTCAGTATTTACGTCACATACTTCCTCTAGAAAGGCACTCAATCCATTGATTGAATCTGGCCCTAGTAAATTCGATACTTCTTTTTCGTAGTATGTGGACACTCGGTCAATAGAAAGGCTGACTTTCTCTGACGCATTAGAAATTACATCTTTCCTTACATGCTCAATTTCTAGAAATCTATTGTAATTGTTCAGCATCAATTCCCTAGCATCACGAATTGACTGAGAGCGGGAGTCTTTTCTAGTAGCGAATACGCCAAAAACCATTGGAAGACCAGTAATCTTTAACCATTCACTTCCAAGGTCAATTCTAACCAAATCTGGTCTATTGATTGCAGCATTCATTGCCCTATCGCCGATAATTAGGGCCCCATCGCATTCATCCAGCATTGAGTCGATATCTGGGCCCATTTTCACTAATTTTGGATCCAATCCTCTCTGTCCCAGAATCCATCGCATTAGCATATTCGAAGTGGATGAGTCGGAAGGCAAAGCAATGTCCCTCATTGACTCTATTGGCCTATTTCCAAAAAGCAGGACTGAGCCTACGGACTCCCTTCCTACGATGCCTATGTCCCTGATGAGAATTAGTTGGTCCAGATTAGACGCATAGTCAGCAGTTGGAATTGGCGCGGTAATACAGTCTCTGCGTAGTAGATGTCCTGTTAGCCAAGAAGGGGGGGCAGCCAGTACCTGCCATCCATCAGTAATTGTATGAAATACCGGGTCACAATTGATGAAGGAGACTCGCCCGAGAACGCGGTCCCATGTCATGAGTTCACTGACCTATTATTGGTAGAACTGGTGCTTCTCTGATTGGTTCGATCTGGAAATCTTCTAACCTCGTGTAAGTGGAATCCCTCTTTACCGGAGTCTGCCCAGCAGACTCGATTAGAATACCGAGCTTGTTTGAGTCGAGGTCCAAACTCGTTGTACTGCCAGCTACATGCATAATTTCCTCATGGCCAACGGTTCCGTCGATGTCGTCTGCACCTGAATTGATAGCTATAGACGCGAGGTGATCTCCGATATTCATCCTATATGCCTTGATGTGCGGGATATTGTCAAGCATAATCCTTGACAGGGCTATGACTCGGATTACTTCCTCACCAGAAGAGAGGCGTGCCTCTGGGAGCCTGGTATTGTCCTTCAGGAATGGGTATGGGACGAAGCACTGGAAGCCGCCCGATGAATCCTGCTGCACTCTCAACTTGTCCAAGTGAGTTATTCGGTCTTCAACTGATTCGATGGTTCCGAATAACATGGTACAATTGGTGGGAATGCCTAATTCGTGTGCAATGCCATGGATTTCCAAGTATTCCGACGACTTCTCCTTCCCCATGCATATCCGATCTCTAATGGTGTCGACCAAAATCTCAGCACCGCCTCCCGGAAGAGAGTCCAGACCAGATTCACTTAGAGCCTGGAGTGCCTGTCTGATTCCCAAACCCGATTTGGCTGCAATGTGCTTCACTTCTACAGCAGTGAGGGATTTGATGCTGATACCAGGAAACCTCTCCTTTGACAAGCGATATATCTCCGAATAGTGTTCTATTGTCCAATCAGGATGAAGCCCGCCAACAGCGTGTACTTCGTCTATCTTACCTTCATATGGCTCTATCCTTGCTAGGAACTCTTCAGCACTAAGGGAATATGCATCACCGTGCCTTGGGCCCTTCCTGAAGGCGCAGAATCGGCATGCCAACGTGCAAACGTTAGTTGTATTGACATGGAGATTTTCATTGAAGAAGACGCTGTCCCCGAATCTAGAACGTTTTATCATCATGGCAAGAGATGTCAATCCGGGCAAAGGTGCCTTTCTATGCAGTTCTTCTCCTAGTTCAGTAGATACTCTGCCCTCATT
>CAZPNT010000095.1:0-5149 GCA_964588055.1 uncultured Candidatus Poseidoniales archaeon
TCCAAATCCCGGTCGGGGCGCCAACTAAGAGTCGATTAAAGGATCAGAGTTGCCAAGTCTAATCTTGGCCCAACTGCTCAATTTCTCTCTCTCAATCTTTGCTTCGTGGCCGGGGTCCACTGGAAATGTCCCTCCGAACTGCTTGAAAGTGAAATGCGCGTCGAAATTCAATTCTTTACAAATCCGTTTTGCTTCGTCCATGAGTCGCTTTTGCATTTCGTCCCAGGGGGTATCCTTCCTTTCCACTAGGATTACAGCTCGATTGTTCTTCGGGCCCTCTACCAGAGCGGTTCTGATTCCGAGACTGTGGTTGAACATCTCCTCTACCTGCTTGGTATGAAGGGTGAGGTCGTTACTCACTCTAACTCTATGTGCCTTTCTGCCAACAAGCCAAACTCTGCCTTCTTCGTCGAAATACCCCAAATCACCGGTTCTATGCCAGTGGGTATCTTCTAGGTTATCGTATGCGGTGGTTTTTGTCCCTCCAAATTCTATTTCATCCTCCTCCACAAGAGATGAATACACCACTGGGCCCATGACTGAGATTTCTCCTATGGAAGAAGGCCCGAAGCCCGAAACGTCGGATGCTATGGAAGGAACGAACTGCTCCGTAGTATCTTCGAACGATAGTACTCTAATTCTAACTCCTCCTACTGGTTTTCCTAGGCAAACACCTCTTCCAGACTCGGTTTGCGACTGGGTTTGAATGATAGTTTCGGCCTTTGCATGGCATAGAGGAAAACCCTCGGTGGCCCCGTATACGAGATGGAAGCCCCCCTGGGGCGTTCTATCTTCTTTGAGGTGGTTTTCAATAGACCTGACGAAATCTGCTGAAATCGTCTCTCCTCCCACGTATATCCGCTCCAATGACCTCAAAATTGGCCTAATTTGTTTGTCTGAGTCCGAATTACTATCCAGATGCAGAGCCAGATTAATTGCCGCTGGAGGAGAAAGGAAGGCGGACGTTGCATCCCATGCAGATATCGTTTCGACTATGTCTTGGCCCGTGGTGTTTCTTGGCTTTGTCATTAGTGACACAGAGGTGATTCCAACTAGGGGGTGGACGATTAGTGTACCTGATCTTCCGAAGAAGACATCATCAGATGATAGTCCCTCTGATTCAAGAATCCCAAGGTGAGATTGCAACATCCCGTGGGAGTAAACTACTCCCTTGGGTGGCCCTGTGGAGCCTGAGGTATACCTTACGAATGCCGGGATGTCGGTCCAGTCTATGTCGGATCGGAATTCGCAATCGTGCTCATTGTCCGTATCGGAATAGAAAGCCCTCAGTTTTCTTGTGTTTATTTCCCTCAGCGAATTGGCCCCTAATCTGAAGAGCCTGCGAATTGCAAGCATCCCCCGGCTTCCGATAGCTGCCTCTGGCCTGGCTCGCTTCAGTATCATCCTGAGCTGCTCTCTACCAGTTCGCTTCCTAATATTCAGAGGGGGTAGGAGGAGAGGGACTGCACCTGTCTTGAGCATAGCGTAGATTAGTATAACGAAATCAGTATTAGGACGAGCCAGGACGAGAGTGGTTAGGCCATTCTTGAAGCCGCGACTAGAAAGAAAACGGGCCGCTCTTCCGCTCTTTTGGTCCAATTCCCTGAAAGAAATGCTATCCGTTTCTGGCTTTTTGCCTTTCTTGATGAATGCGAATGCAATCTTGTCTGGATGTTCGTCCGCCTTTCTAGATAGGTTGGCCAAGATGTTGTTCAAACTAGTTCTCCCCCGGTGCAATCCAAGCATGGAAAGAGCATAGCCTCAGTTTGCTGCTATAGTCCCTCTTTATCCTAAGAGTCGGAGGCGGTGATCCGTCCAATGTATCAGGGAGATTCAGTCTAATGGAATTATTCGCCTCCTCGATTTCGCTTTCCTGTGCAATCACCCTGCCTCTGACCATTGAAGGGGTCTTTCGATTAAGCAGTGGCACTAGGGAAGGGAGTAATTCTATTGTCCTGTGGGGGAGGTTCACGATCAGGAGATCCCATCGGCCTGTTAGCTCAGGATTTTCGCAAAGCTTGCTCGCATCGGCAGCCCCGATAATTCGGTCATTGTAAATCCCAGAAATCGGGGCCGGATCCTTTGGGTATCTCCTACCGTCCCATCTGCGTAGATTGTCCATGAGGAGCTCGACTGCATCCGGATTCAGATCTGAAGCTAGAATGTCGCCTACTAAATCGGGTTCCGAAAGCAGGATTGACAGTGAAGGGCCTACCCCACAAAAAGGATCGCAGACCCTGATTGGCCTTCCTAGGAGTTCGCGCAATTCCCTGGCAAGAGCCAGGGTCTCCAGCCTCTCGGACTGGAGTTTCGTCGAGAAATACGCCTTGTTCGGATCGCAAGCTATCGCGCGACCTGATTCTCGGACAAGAACACGGGTGTTGCTGACGGACTCTGGGATGTCCTCCGTAAGAATTGCCCCCTCTAACCTCGCTCCAATGGGAGTTAGTTTGCGGATTCTCAGCTCCCCTTCGACTCCCTCATCGTTTAGGACTAGCCTGATGTGTGGGTGGGACAGTAACTTGGCCTCTGCAATTTGGGCTGAGAACTTCTCCAGGCTCTCGTCGATTCTGACGACCATCATATCGGAAATGAACTCATGCGACGAAGGCCATGATTCCCCATGGGCCTCTATCTCCTCCGCTCCGACCAGCAGCGAGAGGTGGTTCCACCAATCGGAGTCTATTCTGGTGTCAGGGAAGCCCTCGTGATTTTCGATCTCGTATCCGTCCAACGGAGCTGGGAATTCTATTGGTGATGCTGGGTCAATCGGAATCATCCGATGCTCTCCGTCTTCGATAGAGAAGACCCTCATCCCAGGGGCCAGCCACTCCCTTTCCCTGAGTATGGTCAGAGTGTCCTCGACTTCGCGCTTTGGGACCCTCAGATGCCGCATCACGTTGATGGGCCGGTGGGCACCATCGCTTCACAATGACGGAGGGCAGCGTCACATGATCAAGAGCATTCTAATCTCTCCGATAAAACGATACTTACTCACGAAGAAGATGTTCAAAGCGGCAAAGGAAATGGCGGATTCGAAGGGAAAGAGGCTGATGGTGATTGGTGATCCCTGCAGTGGGAATTACTTCCAGTTCATGTCCAGCATGTTCCCCAACTGCGAGCATGGGGACGTGACAGTGGACCTGTATGGATGCGATGAATGCAACAGGATGGATATCAACGACATGTCGGCATGGAGTGAGTTCGATGACGGTTCGTTCGTGATAATGGAGACAGGGGTGCTCGGATTCTCTAGGGACATAGGGGGTGTTCTAGGCCAAATCAAGAGGATCTCGGGCGGGGACTTCCTTTCTGCGGGTGGGAACAGGGGCTTGCTTTGGGAATTATACCTCTACAAGACCTACAGCAAGGATCTAATTTACTCGATGGACCCCTTCGACTCACGAGTAGATGACCACTACTCGGGGATATTGTTGGGTCGGAAGGGCTCCTTTAACAAAAAGTTCTGAGACACATCAGATTGATGTGTATGGGGACAGAGGAGAAGGGGATGGCTCCCGAGGATCTGCCTCCCGGACTATGGCTAATTGGAATCGGCCCGGGGGATCTGGGAAACATGACCGAGAGGGCCAGGAGCGTGGCAAGGAGATGCAAAAAGAGGTACTTGGAGGGATACACGGCAGTTCTACCCTCGGAGCAGGAGGGTCTCCTCGAGAGTGTGGTGGGACCTTGGGAGAGGCTCATGCGCCCCTCGGTGGAAACCCCCGATTCCCTACTGAGCGAGGCCCGGGATGAGTCTGTGGCTCTATTGGTGGTCGGAGACCCTATGCAGGCAACTACTCACATCGATCTAGAGGCTAGATGCATGGATGAGGGAGTCGGTTTCGAAGTCATCCCTGGCATGTCTGCCACTTCACTGGCGGTCTCACTGTCCGGTCTACAGTCATACAGGTTCGGAAGGCAGGTAACACTCCCCTACCCATATGGGGATTATCTACCGACCTCTCCATTCGAGATGATCAAAATCAATCTGGAGGGGGGTTTGCACACGCTTGTCCTCCTAGATCTTGATCCGACGGGAATGGGTTTCGACCTCCCCTCCCCTATGAGTCCCTCGCAGGCCGTTTCAACTCTGGAGAAGATGTCGTTGAAGTCGTTGGAAGAGGACAATAGAAAGGGGCAATCTAGCGTCGTTGTAAGAGATTGGGAGTGCATGCTTCTGAGTGATATCGGAACCAAGAGCCAGAGAGTGTGCTCTGGGAGTCTTGAGGAAATCTCGCAGATTCAGGGAGGCTGGGTACACACACTAATCATCCCCGCGGAAATGAGCGATAACGAAAGAGAGGCCTTCAGCAGAAGGAGCACGATGTAAGAGGGTCCCCGACGGACTCAAGTCTGAGGTTCGTTTCGGCAGAGTAGGTACCATGGCCAAGCCCCCTGCAGAAGTTCGTTTCCCTGGCGACAGAAGCCGCAGAAAGAGAGTGAGGGTCAGAGGAATTAAGCAGGCCTCGAAGGAAATCCAGCAGAGGCTCGAGAGGAGTCTCGAGGCCTTGATGGAAAATCCGGAGAGTTTCCTCCCTGAGATAGTCGGGGAATTGGGGAAGGTTTCCCTCTTCGGAAGCAAGGACCCCATGGCCTTGACTTTGAAGGAGTTGCAAGTCATCTCGTCAAAGAGGAACGACATCAGGTGGCTGAAGAAGAGGATGTCCAAGAGGAGCGGGGGGGACGTTGCCCGTTCTCTTTCCGGGAGCCTGGTAGCAGCGTCTGAGGAGGATCTGAGTACGGTCTCAGTATTCAAGAGCGATGTCTACGGGAACGCTAGCTATCTGAAGAGGGGGAGTGGGAGGCCTGGTCATCTTGTAGGCATCCAGAACTTCAACCACCCCAGACTGAGGCTGTTGGTCTGGGACGACCACGCCAAGGCAGGACAGTACTTCTTCTCCTGGGACGGTGGCTTCGTTTTCACCGGGTTCGAGCCCGACCCTCCACCAGAGTGGGTGCAGTGGACCCTTGACAACACTTCAGTGCATCTTGAGGGAGCTGTTTGCAAGTGGTCCACTGGTCTAGACGAGGAGACGGTTAGTTCGGAAGCAAACACGTCGGATGGATGGTTGAAGCTCGAGTTCTCTGATGGAACCAAGGTTGGGCTGTCTCAGGCAGCTTTGGCGAAGACAGAAGAGCCAATGGC
>CAZPNT010000096.1:0-5045 GCA_964588055.1 uncultured Candidatus Poseidoniales archaeon
AAAACCCGGAATGATGGACCGAACTACACCACAGGAGCGGCATATTTCCGAGTTGATACTGTCTCATAATCAGTTCTGTTGCAGATGGTTGTCAGATTGATTATCCAATCCTTTCCACCATGAGTTTAGGGGCAAGAAAGCAAGAAACGAAAAAAGGCATACTACTATCCAGAAGATGGGGTTGTCCAGATGATTCATGAATTCATCACCCCAGTATCCAATAATCAGAATCTGCAGGCCGAATCTTATTCCTCTGCCAAAGATTCCAGCCAAAACAAATGGTTTCAGATTCATCCTTCCTGCACCTGCGGTCCATGCAAGAAGTTTGTATGGAATAGGGGAAACAGCTGCAATGAAGACTCCGGCATCCCCGTATCTTTGCAATATCTCATCCAGCCTCCTAGAAAGGGAAGGCTTTGCAAACCTGCCAATGATTGGCCGACCAGCGTAAAGTCCGATTGCATACCCCCCCAATGAACCTAGAACGCTGGAAATAGTGACAACAAGGAAGATTGCCAGAAGTTCAAGACTACTGCCAGCCTCTATGGACATAGGGATTACTAGTAGATCGGGAGGTACTGGTTGAATGATGGACTCGGAAGCAGAAACCAGAGCAAGCCCGGCTAATCCGAAGCTACCCCCCCAATCCACCACAGACGATGTGATCCCTTCAAGCACGTTTGTTCGTCACAAGACCCCGACATAACCATTGCTTCAGGTCACAAGACTAAGAACGAATAACACAACTCTAATTGGAGGGCCATGACGCATGGTCATGGCTGAGCCGAATGTCCTAGACACCTCTGCCCTAATAAATTGGCCAATCGAGTTACTTGATGGCGGGTATGTTGTGGAAAATCAGAAGTTGGAGGTGAGCAGGGTTTCTCCCGATCGGATGTTGTCTCTAGAAGCGGCGAGTCTGATCTGGAAGCAACCGACGAGAGAGTCAATAGATGAAGCAACCAAAATTGCCCGGGAGACGGGTGACTTGGACGGCCTGTCAGAGACTGACTTGGCACTTCTTGCACTTGTTGTGGAGTTTAGGGGGCACCTGCATACTGATGATTACAGGATGCAGAATGTATGCAGTTTTTCTGGTATGAAGTGGTCCTCTGTGGAATCAGTGGGAATATCGGGAGTCTGGGAGTGGGAAATGAAATGCAAGGGCTGTGGAAGAGTAACATCCGGAATTGGGAGAACTAGGCTAGCAAGTGAAGAAACAGGCGAATGCAGTGAGTGCGGGTCAGAATTGAGATTCAGAAAGAAGGCGTAGTCACTCTTGCTCGGAGGCGACGTCGTCAGTCATTCCTCCTCTGTCCATATCCTCTTTGGCAGCCATCTCAGAAGCTTCCTTCATACCCATCTGGAATTCTCCCTTGGCCCTTCCAACTCCCCTAGCTAGTTGGGGAATTTTGTTTGCTCCGAAAATTAGTATCCCAAAAACTACCAATATGACGATTTCAGTAGAGCCTATTGCCATGCTATCAGTGCCTTGTGTGAGGGGCTTTCTTCAAATGTTTTGGCATCATTAGGGGTTAACCGCCTGAAACTGGAGGTAAGAAGGCAATCTCGGCGGCATCATGGAGCTTGCGAGTGGTGTCTGACTCGATAGTCCCATCTATTGCCACCCTCATCCCAGAAGATAACATGCCCTCCAATTCGAACCTTTGAGCCAGATCGATCAGATTTGTCCCCTCCACTAAAGAGACTTCGATCTCTCTGGAACCCATCTTCTCAGCCAGCGGCCCAAACATCAGCATAGTTACCTTGATGGCTCTGCCGAAATTCTCCCCATCGCCCATGAGAAAGCCGGAGGGTTCTGGGCAAATCAAGTCACCTACCCAATTAATAGCCGTCTTCGGGTATTGAATTGTACAGATGATTAGAGCCGTAGTTTTCGACTGTGATGGGGTCCTATCGGACAATGGTTCGTCTTGGCAGCTCATTCACAGAAGCTTCGGAACTGGAACAAACGATGGAGGGAAGCATCAGAAGACTCTGGAGATGTTCTTGGATGGTGAAATATCCGAGGAGGATTTTGTGTCTCATGACATCGAGCTGTGGAGGGAGGTTAGTCCGGATATCCATAGGGACGATATCATGCGTTGCTATAGTGGAGTGGGTCTTATTGAGGGTGCCAGAAATGTTGTCGAGGGTCTGCAGAAGAGAGGGGTTTTTGTGGCAATTGTTTCCTCGGGAGTGGATATTTTCGTGGGTGCAATTGCAAACATGCTGAAAGTAGACGATTGGGTGGCAAACGGGTTCGAATGGGATGAAGATGGATGGCTATTGGGTGGCCTTCCGACTAGAGTCTCCTCACATAACAAGGGAATAATGGTGGACAAACTAGCTAGGATAAACGGATTCGAACCATCTGAGATAGTCTCAGTTGGAGATTCCAGCACAGACTTGTCGATGATGATTGAGGGGTCCAAATTTATTGGGTTCAATCCGAGAAGGGAGAGGGCAAGGAAGGCGTTTGGAGAAGCGGAAGTTCCTGTTGTGGAGAAGAAGGACTTGAGGCTTATCTGGCCATTGATCTTCCCCGGAGAAGAGCTCGCTTAGCTAGACGAAATCTATTGATTCCGTTGCGAAAGTATGGAGGTTGACTACAGTTAGTATGCATGGCTTGGGCTGGAATCCCAACATTCTCTGGAAGTCTGTTTGGTCCTGCCAAGTGGAGCTATGCACCATCAGAGTCCCCTTGTGATCACCGACGAAGTGCCCATGGACGTGCCCGGTTACGAAAATGTCTGGGACGACTGGGATAACCAGTCTGTCCTCTGGCTCCGGGGAGAGGGGTGTCTTGCCACCCCAAGAGGGAGCGAGGTGCCTCCTCTCAAGCATGGCACGCATAGCCATCTCTGGCTTTGAATAAGTGACTGAGCGAAGTGTGGCTACGAAATCGTCTATGCTCTTTCCGTGATATGAAAGAATCCGGACACCATGAAGGCTGAAGTCGCATGGATTTCCTACAAAGGTCGTATTGGAATAGTCCTGTTGGACCTCTGGATCTAGAGCGGGTTGGGGCTCTGCTGGTCTAACTGCGTCATGGTTCCCGGGAAGCATGATGACGTCGACCCAATCGGGTATCTCTTCTAGCATCCTGGCCAACTCCCCGTACTGATTGAACAAGTCGGTTATCGATAGGTGTCTTTCCTGACCTGGATAAATCCCGACCCCATCTACACCATCGCCAGTTAGGACGAAGTATTTCACGGTCCTAGCTAGAGGGTCATTCTTGAACCATTGGACCATCTTTTCCCACTGAGGTTCGAGGAATGTCTTGCTTCCTAGATGAACGTCTGAGAGGAATGCTGCTGAAACTGCCGAGTCCTCTCCTGCCTGGGATTTTGAGTGCTGACCAAGAGGGGGTTTGTGGATGTTCTGCACCCATAATATTGGGTCTCTCTCACCGGAAGAGAAGTTTCCACTAACTCCAACAATCTCGTCATCCATCAGACCGTCTAACGATGGATGCAGTGGAGACGCGTCCGAAGGAGGTTTGATCATACATCTAATCTGAGTGCTCTCGTCCTCCAAAACGAAATTCATCCATCCATTCTTTGTCCACCTTACATCGCTAGAAAGTCCGACAATTGTGAATTCTGATTCCTTGTTGGTAAGTCTCCTACGGTTTCTCCAAGCCTCTGAGTTGCTGATTGGCCTCCTAGGTAGAACTCCGTGCGATACCATCATGCTCCTAATCTGTGCAAGTCTGCTCCTAAAGCATGACTGCATGTCAGATATTCTGCCCTCGGTTGAAGAATTTCCAGTTATATCGAAGTGTATCTCTATCTCGGAGTCGACTTCGGTTGCTTCCAAAGGGAAGTCGGACCTGTTGTATCCCGTAGATTGGCGAGGTTTCGGAATGGTGGTATCGGTGGCAGTTCGAATGGGTGCCAGGATTCTACCATGAGGGGACTCTTGCTCTGGTCTAGGCAAAGTCGTCTGTGAGAGTGGGTTAATCGTTTCTTTTGGAACCTCTAGTGGTGACGAAGATATGGCCATTAGTTCCTCTAGGCTGGATTCGTTTAGCAGCCTTACACCTGATGAGTTGGCTGCTTCAATGATTGGCATTACATTCTGGAGTTTTTCCAGTTTCTCTACTGCACTGGTCTGAACGATTAGTCCTGCCGAGATGAGTTGGTTGTGTATCTCTTCCCAACTCGACGAGCGCATGCGATGGACGTCGTATGTGGACGCCCTTGATGGTATCGATAGCATTTTTCGTCTTGTCGGACTATTCGTCCCAATCGATTAGTGAAGCTAAATCTATCTTCTTTAGGGACTGGGAGACAGTTTTCTTCTCGGAGCCCCATGAGATCCCCCCCTCCCACTCCTCTGTCCCCAGAAGAGACTGGGAATCTGGATCTGCTTCCTCGATGGTTTCTATGGGGTCACTGCTGAGTGAAGTCTCCTTCTTAGATCCCTCTTCCACCCTGTCAATCGCCTCTAAAGCCAATCTAAGAGCAAATGAGGAGAATGAACGCTTGTTATCAAGTCGGTCGTTCTCTCCGAAATCCATCCTCCTCACCAAGAAATAGTCCTCGGCTATCACAGCAACGTGGACCCTACCGACTTCCTTGCCCTCGGAAGCACCACTAGGGCCGGCGATCCCAGTCACGGCAATTGCGACGTTGGAGCCGGATTTATACCGGGCTCCACGAGCCATTTGTACCGCAACCTTGTGAGAAACTGCGCCTGAACCGACCTCATCGAAAGCAGAGTTCTCGACCCCTAGTTCTCTCATTTTTGACTCATTTGAATATACAATCCACCCTTGCTTGAACCACTCGCTGGCTCCAGAAATATCAGTTAGAAGTGAAGAAATCATCCCTCCAGTACAGGACTCTGCGGTTGAAATCGACCATTCCTTCTTGATTAGACGGTGCTTCAACCTTGAAGCAAGGGCAGCAGCCTCTTCGACCACGAAATTCTGTCTCAGCACACACTATTGACCTTTTCAGTGAGGGAGAATTCCATTTAAGCCAGATCGATGATGGAATTTCTTGGTGGGTCCGGCAGGAATTGAACCTGCGATC
>CAZPNT010000097.1:0-5028 GCA_964588055.1 uncultured Candidatus Poseidoniales archaeon
AATGTCCGCCTCTGCACCATCGAGCTTCTCCCCTGCCTTCGCTAGGGCCTCCTTTACTGCCACTGAAACGTCCTCATTCACGTTCACCGTTGCCAACTCTGCTTCCCCGCCACTCTCAGCGGCATCGAACGTGTTCGCTCGGATGCTCAATGCGCAGGGTAAGGAAACCCCCACTTCTTCAATCGCCTTTCCTGAGAAAATTGACCTGGTCACCGAGACTCCTTCAGAAAGGGAGGTGACGTCCTGAACAGCCGGAAAACCCTTCTTTGCTGCAATCGCTGCCGACATCTCCCTGCCAATCGCCGATGAAGAGGATAGGACAAGATCTCCTTCGATCAAAGGAGAAATCGCTGTCGTCCATGCCATGCAGTCGTAGGTTTCGAAGCACTTACCTTCCACGGAGATGACCTTAGAGACCCCGGAAATCCCTCTTGCTTCATCAGAACCTAATCCTCCCGGGCAAATCACGCTTACTGAGCCACCCAGAGAAGAAGCCGCCCCAACCAATTGCGCAGTTACCGGATGCAACGAACCATTGCTGGCTTCGGAAATTACCACGATGTCCATTTTCACACCTCTAAATTACGTTAGCCTCGTCCCTAAGCTTCCCCACAACGACACCCACAGAACCGGCCCCCTCGAATTTCTGGCCCGGAGGCTTCTCGGGAGGTGATGAATGGGACTTTAGAGTGACTCTTGAATCTCCTGTTTCTACGCCAAGCTCTTCGACTGAGAAGGCCTCTATCGGCTTCTTCTTGGCCATCATGATTCCTCTTACGTTCGGCCTCCTGAGCTCCACCTCGCCCTTGTCGAAGGTGAACAGACAGGGAGAATCAACTTCGACCCTCTCCAAACCGGAAGTTCCTAGGCGAGTTGCCGAAAAACCTCCTCCTTCTATGGAGACCTCTGTCACAGAACCTACGCATGAGTAACCAAGTAGGCTCGCCACTCCCGGACCAGTAGAGCCGCTGTTCGTGTCAGCTGCCTGTTTGCCACAGAGTACAATATCGCATCCCGATCTCTCAATTGCAGCCGAAAGTATTGACTGCACAATGTAACTGTCCATGTAATCGTCATCAGTGACAACGTGAATCAGCCTATCTGCACCTACGGCGGCAGCTTCAGTCAGGCACTTCGAGGCTCTCTGGGGCCCACAGGTTATTGCAACCAACTCATCGATACCAGACTCTTTTAGTTTGATTGCATTTTCCAGGGCATACTCGTCGTACGGGCTTATCGACCACTTGGCTATGGCCGACTCGTCTACTCTTGAACCGGAGACGCTAATCTTCGCAGTGGTGTCCGGGACTTGCTTTAGAAGAACCGCCACTCCCATCAGAATGCCCAAATCTTTGGGCCGGTTCTGGACCTTTGAATATTGGGACGAACACTCTAGACTTTTCACGGCTCCCTCGTGAACGACTGAATCCCCGTTATGTGCCTACCGAGAATTAGATTGTGGATGTCATGAGTTCCTTCGTACGTTTTCACTGATTCAAGATTTGCCATGTGCCTCATGACTGGGTACTCGTCCAGTATCCCATTGGCCCCATGTATGTCTCTGGACATTCTTGCTATCTCAAGCGCCATGTCCACGTTGTTCATCTTTGCAAGAGAAATCTGCTCTGGGATCCAGCTCCCGTCGTCTTTCTTCTTCCCCATATGGTATGCAAGCAACTGTCCCTTGGTGATTTCCCTAAGCATCCATGATAGCTTATTCTGAACCAGTTGGAATGATGCAATGGGGTGGCCGAATTGAATCCTGCTCAATGCATACTCCCTAGCGGAATTGAAACACGACTGAGCGGCCCCGACTGCTCCCCATGAGATTCCGAACCTTGCATTATTGAGGCAGCTAAAAGGCCCTCTCAGACCTTTGACACCGGGAAGGATCCTGTCTTTCGGAATTTTGCAGTCCTGGAATACTAGCTCACTTGTTACACTGGCCTTTAGTGAGTGTTTCCCTTTCATTTCCGGAGCACTGAAACCCTCGTCCTCCTTTTCAACGATGAATCCCTTGATTTCACCATCTAGCTTGGCCCAAACCACCGCTAAATCCGCAATCGTGCCGTTTGTTATCCACATCTTGGCGCCATTGAGGAGGAAGTGATCCCCCTTGTCCTCGGCCCTAGTGATCATGTCACCCGGATTTGAACCGTAGTCAGGCTCAGTAAGACCGAAGCACCCAACCAGCTCTCCATTGGCCATTCCTGGCAAGTATTTCTCCTTCTGCTCCTCGCTTCCGAAGTCCCAGATCGGATACATCGCCAGAGAGCCCTGTACACTGGCGAATGAGCGAACGCCGCTATCTCCCCTCTCCAACTCTTGGCAAATCAAACCATAAGCGGTGTAAGAAAGTCCGGGGCAACCGTATCCTTTCAGTGGGGCACCTAGTATCCCCATTTCGCCAATCTCGACTCTCCATTCGTCAGGAAAAATACCTTCTCTGCATGCTTCTTCTATATTGGGAAGAACTCTTTCCTCTACCCAATCTCTAACCATGTCCCTGACCATCCTCTCCTCCTCGGTCAGAAGCGAATCGATATCGTAGAAGTCCAGTGCCTCGTATGCCATGCTATCGAACCGTCGCGAGCAAGTTTGCAAATGAATCTATGCTCGCCTTTTTTTCCTTGACTGGCGCCTTTCCTCTCTCAGGACATCTCTACGCTCTTCCTCGCTACCTATCTTTTTGGTCAACCACCTACTTAGTTTAGGTGAAGAACTCACCATTAGCGAGGCCATCAGCAAAGTAGCCCCTCCAAGAATAATGATCCCAATCCAAATTTCCAGCATTGAATTGCTTTCGCTCTGACTCACGGGGTCGAATGAGACTATTGACCCTCTATCGGTAATTAGCCATCCCTTGAAGAAACCGGAACCCCAAGTTCCAACAATTCTCTGATCGGAGATGCCTACATCAAATTCTACAGCGTCTGTGTTATCTAGCCAATGGAATGACATGCTAGCCTCGATATCATGCTCAATTAGCCCAAATGGGGCCAACGAAATCAGGGACACTCCGTCCGATTGCACTTCAATACCCGTCATAACCCCAACAAAACCCTGAAGTTGAACGATGTCATTGTCGTAGATTGCGGTTTCTGATGCTTCTTCTACCTCTATGACAATACTTGCAATAGTCAAGTCACTAGAGATTACAACACATTCCGAGATTTCATCAGAGTGGCATGCAATGTCCACCCATGGGGTTCCGAAACCACCAATCCAGTGCAAATCATGTTCCTGGTCAATTATTCCTATTCCTCCCATTATGGAGGATATGGCGCAGATATTGTATCCCCTCAGGCAAGAAATTCCCGAGATAACACTCTCCCCTCGGTTTTCCAGTGGGATTGCCTCAACCACTCCGTCATCCATACTCCTGAACCTCCAGATCCAACCATCTTCTCCTCCTATGTAGGCCCAACTTCCATCCGCATTCCAAGATACCGCACTAAGCAGGGTTTCTCCAAATATTGAAGATCCTCCAGCCTGCTCTATGCTGGAATTCGCTAATGTTAACCTCAACAAATTCCCACCCTCCCCGACTATCAAGGCCGTCTCGCCACCTGGGTGGAATGAAGAATCTAGGAGAGTATAGTCCCCATTCCATTCGATACGGGAATTGTTTTCCGGAGAATCAGAGTCAACTAGGAAAACCTCTGAATTTGCCCCATGTGCTAGAATGAGGCCATGGTCTGTAGAAACCGAAATTCCTTCGATGCCCAAATCGCCGTCATCCAGAACTACAACACTGCCCATCTCCACTGTTGATTGTCCCAGTGAAGAGGGTGCAAGGATGATAATTGCGAACCCAACAAATGCCCTCGCAATCTCTCTGCGCATGCCGCTCGGAATGGTGGCGACCGTTTAGGCGTTGTACTGACTCGTCAGACCCCTATGGTCGGCAGTATTGAAGTGACAATGTCCATTCCGAAGGTCCATGGAGCGATTCGATGTACGAAGAGGGATAATCAAAGAAGTGGGAGAAAATGGCGGGCTTTCCGAATTAGCTAGCGAATTCTTCGACAAAGTGGAAAGGACTTCCGAAGAATCTTTTGAGGCTTCCCACGGGGTTATGACTTCAATAGTTGGTAGATTTGAGAATGGGGCATTGATAGTAGATGTAGCCAACGTTGCACCCGACTTCGAAAACCCTGACTCGATGAAATCGGCAATGGATGATAGGAAGCGCTGGACAACTTTTCTCGACAAGGCCACAGGCTACAACTCCAAGCAGAGAGGGGATAAGGCAAAGGAATGGGCAAAGAAGGCTTCAAAGGCAAAATCTGCCGTTTCTTCAGCTCGACATTTCATGGGATTGTCCGACAACATTCCTGAAGATAAGATAGAGAACGCGGAAGCATTGATCGAGGAGATAGAGTCCCTCCTCGAAGGAAATGAGAATACTAAGGCTCATGGAAGAGCAGAGAAGCTCAACAAGTTGTTCAATTAGGTGAGAAAATGACCGAAGAAGGGACTCTTCCTGAGATATCCCATGAATCCCAGACTCGCTTGGATAGGATGCTCTCAGGATGCCAAGAGGTCATTGGTGTTGAGCACGTCGAGTCAGTATTATCTGGTTCTGCTAGCCATTCTGGAGATGATCAACTATTGGCCTACATAGGTTTGGAACCAAGTGGGAAGGCCCATCTGGGTTGGATCATCCTAGGGGATACTATCAGGAATTTGTTACAAGAGGGAGTCAATGTCATCGTCTTGCTGGCAGATTGGCATGCATGGGTGAATGACAAGTTTGGAAGAGATATGGAGAAGATTTCCATAGCCGCAGATTACATGTCGGAGATGTTTAGGGCAATATTGGGGGGTCCTAGTGAGGGAAACGGGCCTGGTGAGGTACAATTCGTTCTGGCATCCGATGTTATGGACTCAGGAAAGTACTGGGAAAGGGTTCTCAGATGCTCCAAGAACATGAGCCTGTCTAGGGTTAGAAGGACTTTCAGTATCATGGGAAGGGACGAGGACTCTTCGGATCACGACCTGGCCGCATTCTACTATCCAGCACTA
>CAZPNT010000098.1:0-4998 GCA_964588055.1 uncultured Candidatus Poseidoniales archaeon
GCAGTCCTTCAAGGCAGTGGTGAACGACACCAATCCAGGCTCAGCCGGGAGGTCCTTCGCAGTGGACATTACTGGGGCCAACTACAACCACTTCCTAGGGAAGAAGATAGGGGATTCCGTGGACGGCATGTTCGTAGGCGACGGAGAGATAACCCTGAACGGGTTCAAACTAGAGATTACCGGAGGATCTGATGTCACTGGAAGGCCGATGAGGCCGGACCTGGATGGGGCAGGGGTCAAATCTGTACTGATCACGGCGGGAATAGGATACAAGGGGAAGAAATTCGTCAACAAGAACAGCAAGGAGTACCGGTACAAGTACGACGGCCTGAGGAGGAGAAGGAATCTCAGGGGGAACGTGATAAGCCAAGACACGCGCCAGATTAACCTCAAGGTAGTAGAATCTGGAAAGGGCTCTCTGGCCGCCATTATCGGTGGAGAGGAAGCAGCAGTCGAACAGTCCTCTGGTGAAGAGGAGTGACGACTGGGGTGATTGAAGCTGTCAAGATCTAAGAGCAAGCAGCCCGAAGTGAATATCGGCATGGTTGGCCATGTTGATCACGGGAAGACAACTCTGACCCAGGCGCTTTCCGGGACCTGGACCGACACCCACTCCGAGGAGAGGAAGAGGGGGATCAGCATCAAACTTGGATACGCGGACACCTCGTTCCACGTGACCTCGGATGGTGAGCACTACGCGAAGGGAAAGCACCCGGATGGGGACAAGGGCAAGGGCGATCTCCTCAGGGTAGTCTCCTTCGTGGATGCCCCGGGTCACGAGACTCTGATGGCTGTGATGATATCCGGTGCATCGATTATGGACGGTGCCCTACTCTTGGTTGCAGCAACAGAGAAGTGCCCGCAACCACAGACCAAGGAGCACCTGGCCGCACTCGAGATAGCGGGTATAGAGAACATCGTTGTTGTGCAGAACAAGATAGACATCGTAAGCAAGGATAGGGCCATGGAGTCATACAACGAAATCAAGGAGTTCGTCAGCGGGACTATAGCCGAGGGGGCCCCGATAATTCCCGTCTCTGCACATCACGACGTGAATCTGGATGTGCTAATCGAGACAATAGAGAGTACCATACCCACTCCAGACAGGACGGAGGAAGATGGCGGCCTGATGTACGTTGCTCGCTCATTCGACGTGAACAGACCGGGATCGAGGCCCTCAGAAATCAGGGGTGGCGTGATCGGAGGGAGCATTGTGGAGGGTTCTTTCAGTGTAGGAGATAGCATCCTAATCGCCCCTGGGCGGAGGATCCAGGAGAGTGGAAAGGCCCGTTGGGAGCCGCTTAAGACCGCGATAGAAGGAATCCAAGGAGGAGGTAGTGACTTGGAAACTGCGTTTGCAGGGGGCCTTTGTGGCATTTCCACGCCCCTTGACCCTCTGGCCACCAAAGCCGACGACCTTTCTGGGCAAGTCATGGCCAGAGAGGGAGAGTTGCCGCCGATATGGGAGGAGTTGAGCCTGGATCTGCAGCTGTTGGAGAAGATGGTTTCTGGTGACGAGGAAGGAGGAGGGATTAGGCCACTGCAGCCAAACGAGATGCTGATGGTGAACTCAGCGACCGCGACAAGCGTGGGCACGGTGGCCAACATCAAGGGCAAGAAGGCGAAGCTTAGCCTCAGACTTCCTATTTGCGCCAAGGAGGGGAGTAGGATCACCCTATCAAGAAGGGTCGGTTCAAGATGGCGACTAATCGGCCATGGGACTATCTCGGGCTGATTCCATGGTAGGTGTCCTGGTCGATGCCTGTGGTTGGGTGTCCCTGGTTGACGCAGGTCTGAACCTAGACATAGCACTAAACGAGGCGATAGGGGAAGCAGAGCTGAAGATAACAGACTCTGTGAGAGATGAGTTGGATGCACTAGCTGGTAGAAGGGGAGGGCTTCTTCTCGATCTTCTTTACTCCAGAGCAGAGCCGATTGAATCTGATGGGAGCCACGCCGATACATCCCTGCTGGAGCTATCCATGGAGAGGGGTTGGCCGGTATTGACAGTCGACAGGGGCCTGAAGAGGAAGCTGGTGGAAAAGGGGTGTTCGTTCATCGAAGTCACATCGGGACCATCTCTGCGCTTGGTCGAGGCCTAGGGCAGAGTGAATAGCCGATCATCCCCATGACCGTCCAGAAGGCCAATCCTGACTGCTGCATCAAGCCATGCATGAGCGTAGTTGATTGCCCCGAATGAGCTGACTAGGTCTCCCTCTGATGCGAAATGCCTTGCATCACGGGTATAGTCGTCGCACATTCTCAGCATCTCTGCTAGTCTGCCTTCGTCCTGTTTGTTTGATGTAATCGGGGTTGCCTTATCCCTTGCCTCTGCAGTTAGGGAGAGGTACCTCTCGATCCTCTCCAGTGTGATGGTTTCAGACATTTTCAATCACCGTTAAGCAAGTCTCCAGCTGCTTCACTAATCTTGAATAGACGACTCCTTCCCTCCTTCCTAACCGCTAGAATGCCAGATTTGTGAAGGGAGTTGTAAATCTGCGAAAGACGAGGCCTTCCCACCTCGAGTCGGGCTTGGATCTCGGTGTCGGAAGGAGATATCTCGCGAGAGGAAGCTATCGAGACGATGAGTCTCTCTGCGTCGCTCATCCTGGATAGATGGCCACTATCGACTGTTTTCTCGGACTCCCACTTTGGACCTTGGATGATAATAGTCCTTTGAGCCTCAGTTTCTGGTTCTTGAGTCTCTTGATGGGGTTCTGTCTCCGTTTCAGAAAAGTTCTCTTCTGGCTCAAATTCACTGCCTTCTGGAATTTCTGGCAGAGTGTCCTCCAATTCGGAGTCTACGGTCCAAAGCTCCCCCTCAGAGAACAATACCTGTTTCTCCTCTAATTGATCTTCATCGGTACTTACAGACCTATGGTATTCATCCCTTCTAGGGGTCTTGGGGGCCTTGGGCGCGTTTTCTAGGTATGAGGGGGAATTCTCCACATCCGCATCCTGTACTTGCACGGAATGATCAGGACCGGTGGGCATCTCGTCATTCGTAATTCTAGACCTGCTCACGAGTCCTGAGAAACCCCTAGTGGAGTCACTTTGGGGGGGTTCTGTTCCGACCTCCATAGAAAGCGCAGTACCATCATCTACTTCCCAATCGGAAATCTTGTCTGGATCATCATCTAATTCCGACGAGGGTGCTCCTGGACTGTCTTCTTCGAAGTCTTCTGCCTCTTCCGATTCTTCTTCCCACATGTCTTCCGGCTCTACATCCCAGTCGTCATCATCGATTGGATCCTGTTCCATTTCAGAAACTTCCTTCTCCGTCTCGAAATCGAATATCGATTCTTTGATTTCCTCCTGAGGTTCCGTTTCAAGATGAGAAGTTGCCTCGGGGGCATTTTGTCCGACCGATTCATCAATTGCGGTTTCTTTGGAATCCGTTATCTCTTGGGGGTTCCAGCTGGTTAGAGACTCTAGTGTCCCTTCGGGGCCCAAGTTCCTTTTCTCGTCTACCAGATCTCTGAGCAGACTGACCACGGATCTGGCGTTCCCCCCGGTCCTAGACGATATTGCTTCTAGGAGGTCCCTATTGATGTGCCACTTCTCAGGGGACATCTTTCGTATCCTAAGGTCGCAAAGAAGCTGTATCTGCTCATTGGAGAGGGGCTCAATGATGGCGGATTCGTCGAAAACTTCCCTTACATTTTCGTCCAGGGATGACAACTGGGCATTGGAAAGGGAGACGATGACCAGTGCCCTGAAGCGCTGAAGGATGGGGATAATCAAAGGTAGAAAAGAAGAGATATCCACATGCGCAGGATAGTCCATTGCCACGAGAGGGAGGGGGCCGGAACCCGAGTCCAGAGTCTCGACAATCCTCTCCACCTTTTGATGCATAGTAGGGGGTACTTCGTAACCGCAGAATGTTATCGCGAGTTCGTCAAGAGCGCAGTTCAGAGGGTCCTCGCTGTGCCAATACGTGCCGACGAAGCGTTCGTTGGTCTGTGACGAAATCGCATTGATCAGGGATGTCCGGCCAGAGCCCCTTTCCCCGGACAGGAGAATTAGGCGCGGGGATTGGGAGTGCATGTGCTCCTTCCACCTGATCAGGATTTCCTCCCTCCCTACGATCTCACCAGCTCGGTTCCTCTCAATCGGCCTGGAGTCGAACGGGTTCCCCCTAAGGGTAGGGATGTCCAAGGGAGATACTCTCCTAACCACCATAGGTCGGCAGCCACGTTCGGGATTCTTAATGTTCACGCATAATTACGGTTCCAACAGTTGGAATTAACGGGTCAATTTCGAAATCCGGATGGTTTTTCCTGAGAGTTTGTGAGCAGCATTCGATTTTCGTATAAGCGATATTAACGCAATATTAACGGTTTAACAAAGCGTTAACGAAGCGTTAACGGACAAATTAACGCTTTTTTGGAGTGTCTTCGACTCGAAAAAGGTTAGAAGCCCGTTGCCACGTCTCCAGATAGAGGACTATGCCAATAGAGAACAGTCGCATCGGAGGGTTCTACAAACTATCAGTTTCGGAGAGAAGGGATCTGCTTGCAGAGATAGCAGAATTGAGTGATGAGCAGGTCAGAGCCTGGGCCGAAACAGGGGAGTTGGACGAGGAGTCGGCAGACAGGATGATAGAGAACGTCGTAGGGACTTACTCCCTCCCAATAGGAGTGGCAACAAACTTCGTTGTCGATGGTTCACACTATGCCATCCCATTCGTGCTGGAGGAGCCGAGTGTGGTAGCTGCTGCTAGCAACATGGCCAAGAGATGCCTTGCAAATGGGGGCTTCAAGTCGGACAACGATGATCCCGTAATGATCGGCCAGATTCAGGTCGTCGGGTGCGATGACCCGCAAGGTGCAAGGGACTCGGTCATTTCATCAAAGAAAGATTTGGTAGCTAGTTGCAATGAAGTTGACCCAATACTGGTCAAGTTCGGCGGAGGTTGCAGGGACCTAGAAGCCAGAGTAATCGAAACGGGCTCCGGACCGATGGTAATTGTGCATATTCACGTCGACTGCAGGGATG
>CAZPNT010000099.1:0-4983 GCA_964588055.1 uncultured Candidatus Poseidoniales archaeon
CCACCGAGGACACGCCCACCTAGGGTATACCGTCCAGTCCGCCCATTCTGCATACAATTTCGAAGTGTTTCATAGATACAGGCTGTACTGATAGCCTCTGCCCCCGCTTCAACAGCGGCATTCCATCGAGATCTCCATTCGATCTAAGTTCCGGTAGGCCTACGACTGCCAATTTAGAGACAGGCTCAATATCGACCATTACCCATCTCGGGTTATCAGGTGTAGCCTTCGGATCGAAGTATTTGGAGTCGGGATCTTGTGCAGTATGATCCGGGTAACCCTCCTTACATACCCTTGCGACTCCAGCAACGTGAGGTGGCTTGCAATTAGAATGGTAAAACAATACCATGTCACCGAGTAGCATGTCGTCCCTCATTATGTTCCTAGCTTGGTAGTTCCTGACTCCGTCCCAATATGTATTTCCGTCCGATACTAATTGTTCCCAGGGATATACGTGTGGTTCGCTCTTCATTAGCCAATAGTTCACCATGAGTGTGCTAGTAATTACATAGCAATAAGGTTGCTTCACCAGGCATCTTCAGTTTGACGATAAGATACTGATGCTTCTATGGTATCGCCCATGTTTGATTTAGATGGCACATTTAGACCAGCTGTCTTCACCATTGCCGTCATCCCCCCAGTAAGACCTAGGTTAGAAGTCACCATGAATGAATATATTGCGGGCAGTAGGAGGAGAGCGGACAGTGCTGCTACGACTAGGAGAACTATGATCACTGTGACGAAAGGCCCTATTGCAGGGATATCGATACCAAATGCACATGTCATACCCATAGCAGTTACCGTTGTTGCCTCAAAGAGGCTCATCCCTGTACTAGAGCAAGCGGTACGAATTCCATCCAAGGTTCCACCTAACTCCTTTACCCTATTCGCTATATGGATAGAGAAGTCTATCCCGACGCCAACTAGTATGGAACCTATCATTACTGTAACTAGTGATAGTGACAATCCACCTGCATCCATGACCAACCACTGCATAGCCACGGTGAATCCGACTGGAATTGTGGTTAGGAAGGCATAACGGATGTCTCTAAAAACAAGCGCTAGAGTTAGTATTGTGAATCCTAGTGCAAACGCCAGAGAAGTCCATTGAGAGTCGACAATCAGGTTGTTTACCTCTATTGTAATAGAAGCTACTCCGATAAGTGAGTCTCCTAAGACTCTGATGGGGTTTTCGGAGTCGCCTGCGGCCTTGGCCCAGTTATTGATCTGCTCAGTCGTCACTGCAGTTCCTTTAACGTCCATGAAAGGCATATCGATATAGATCAAGGAACGTTGATAATCGGGAGAAATGAATAGTTCCCTCATCTCTTCTGTCATGCTGTTATAGAATACGTAAAGCAGGAAATTCTGAGCCTGCCTCCCTCCGTCGTCCTCTTGGGCATCCAGAGTGTCCAGTATGGTCCAGAATGATACGTTCCCTGCTTGTTCCCTATCGAAAATTAACTCCGCGATCTCCTTAATCGGTTCTGGTAGCGGGGTGTCTTCGATGATGTCATTAATTGGGGATCCGGAAACGTTCACCCCTACTGCTATGGCCTTCATGAGGAAAACTATAGACACCGCTGTCGCATTCTCCACGTCATTGCATCTCGACTCGAGATTCTCTATACCTTCGAGATTTGCATATGGATGTTCTGCAGTAATAGAACCAATGCCGATCTCTGGCTCTGCTTTTATGTTAGCTTCGACTAATAAGAATCCAGGTTGACCTGCTTCGAACTCATCAGAGTAAACGGCCATTTTCTTTACTGCTTCTACCTCACTCGGGGCCATTTCTAGTAGGTCGATATTCTCCTCTACGTTTTGTCTATTGTAACCAGCTGAAACAATCATCAAGGCAATGAATAATGCGAGTGTAATTCGAGACCACTTGACAGGCATATTTACAGTAGCAACGAATACTTTAGGCGGAGGATGTGAGGGCTTTTTCAGATCTAGTAGTATGGTCAGATTGGGAACCATTATCATGGTTAGGATGTAGACGACTACGATGCCCCCAGCCAATGCCCAACCCACAGTCTGAATGGGTTTCATGGGAGCGAAGGTAAGTGAGATGAACCCAATTATTGTGGTCATTGCAGAAAGAAATACTGCACGACCAGTGGATTGCAGCGCGGCGGACATCTTCTCTTGCGGAGTACCCTTAGATTCGGCGTACCTATTCGTAATATGAAGGCCATAGGATACCCCCAATGAGAGGATGATGGGGCCTACGAGAATCACAGTCATTGTTACTTCATAATCTGTTAAGCCAATGAGGCCCAGGGTAACCCAAACGGCACAAAGTGTAGGCAAGCCGGATATTATGACCACCTTTACACCTTGAACAAAACGTATTCTACCGGTCTGAAGTAGGTCACAATGAAAGAGGAATAGCATGCATGCAACAATGACTACGCCTACAGGGAATACTTGCCAGAATAATTTGAAAGACTCTTCAGTGACTGCGTTTGTTAGGGGGGCCGGTCCCGTTAGGGTCATTCTAAGACACAGTGACCCGTGATTAGGTGAGCATCCTTCTGGGCCGGGCGAACCCCAATTATTGGCAACAGCGATTTCATCGATCTTGCCTTGTGTTTCAGATACTATGTCACCTACGGACTTGTTTCCTGTATCATCTGCTATACCTATTATGATCACTGCTCGACTCCAACCGTATGGGGTCTGGATTTCATTTCCTGAACCTATGTTTCTGACTAGTTTGTCAAGAGCGTTCTGGGGCATCTCCTGAAGGATCTGATCAACTCTCTGCTGTTCCTCTGGTATAGCGTAATTTCCGATTAGATCGCTTTGGGAATCAATTGTCTCATTAATTTCGTCAGATAACTGTTCGTTACCTGTTGCTTCAGCTAGTCCGGAGAAAAATGCCTTTACCACACGTCCCCCACTTGAGTTAACCTCCTTTATGACAGTGGAAATTGATAGTACGTAGATTACGTCGTCTTCGTCTCCCTTGTCGTTTCTCTCGAAGTTTATTGCCCGCTCAACCTTGTCAATCTGTTCTAGAATGCTTATCTGACCATTTGAGCCGCACTCTACGCAAGTTACGTTGTAGTCGTATGACTCGACATAGATCACCATCACATTTGTAGTCCAATCTTCCTCTACTTGTGCAATTAGATTCTTGACGCTTAATGGGTCCGGATCGGTGGGCAGGTAAACCTCCAAATCCCCATTGACGTTCAATGCAGGGTCTTCCTTGCAATAGCTAGGGTTATCGAACCCATCTCTGCAGTCCAATACTCCTGAGTGGGGTAGAAGTGATATTGTGAAGCACAAGGATATGAGGACAGCAGTAATTGGGAACATCGTCAGGACACTAGAGCCCTCGTGATCCCTGATCTTCCTGCGTATTTGATTGGGGATTCTAGTCAAGGTAGGGATAATCTGTTTTGCGTCGAAGTTGGAAACTCTATCCTTAGCTCTCCGTATCAAGCCCCCAACGAGACTTCCCGCGTCATCCTTCTGCATGTCCCTCCTGACGCGACGTGAAACGGCATACCTTCAACCCCTCGGCAAACATTGTACTTGAATAGTGATTTTACCAGTGCATGGTAATGGTCAATAACGCGGCTCTCTGCCAATAATTCGGTGGGGTTTATGGGCGAGCCGAAGATTTCAGATAAGAGGTGGAGCGTGGACCTTGAGAAGCGTATTCAAAATGACCACTACGATCTAGAGTCATATGAATCCCGATACAATTTCGACCCACATACAGAAAGGGAGATTTTCATTATCGACACCCCGCCCCCATATCCAAGCGGAACCTGGCATATCGGAGCTGTAGCGCAATACAGCATGATTGACGTGATTGCGAGGAGCCAACGGCTTCTTGGGAAAGAGGTCAGATTCCCATGGGGTGTGGACAGAAATGGCATCAACATCGAATTCACAGTTGAGAAGAAGACTGGGAGGAAGATGAGGAGCTACGACAGAGCAGAGTTTCTGGAGCTTTGCTCCGACACGATTGAAGAATACACCCAGGCCATGCGTAAGACGGCAAAGAGGGTAGGCCTATCTTGTGACTACGAGAACGAGTATCTGACAGATGCACCTGACTACAGGGCTCTATCTCAGTCTATTTTTGTCGAGCTTTTCAAGAGTGGAGATATTGTCGAAGACCTTAGGCCGAATATTTACGATCCAGTAGAGGGGACCACCATAGCAGATGCAGAGGTCCAGAGAGTACAGAGGGAGGCAAAGCTATGCAATGTAAAATGGACCACTGAGGATGGAGAAGATATTACAATTTCAACAACAAGGCCAGAGATGATTTGCGCTTGCGGGATAGTAGTAGTTAATCCCCAAGACAAGAGATACCAGCATCTAGTTGGAAAGAAGGTGTCCCTGCCAATTCCAGTAAGAGATAGGGAATCCACAGTAGAGATAGCATCTCACCCTTCGGTGAAGATGGAATTCGGAAGTGGAATTCTCATGGTTTGCTCATATGGCGACCAGAACGATGTCTCCATATTCAGAGAGCTTGGCATGAGGCCATTCGTAGCAATCAACCTAGATGGTGAGATGACGAATATTGCAGGTCCGTTGTCTGGGATGAAAGTCATTGAGGCGAGGGATCGAGCAATCGAGATTCTTCGGGGTTCTGGAAATTTGCAGTCGACGGAAGACAGGATGCAGGAAGTTCCAGTTAGTGAGAGGGGAGGTAACCCAATTGAGATAATTCTACTAAAGGAGTGGTATGTTAGACAAACTCACATACTCGATCGGCTAAGAGAGCTGACTGATGCTAGCAGATTCATCCCCGAAAGGAATAGGCAGTACCTGCATGACTGGGTAGATGGGATTTCCATTGACTGGCCGATAAGCCGACGTAGATGGTACCACACAGAGGTACCAATCTGGTACTCAGAGGACCGAACTAAAGTCGTCGTCCCGCCTAGTGGTTGCTATGTTCAACCTTGGAGGGAGTTACCTCCAGAAGGCTCTACAGTTATCGACAGA
>CAZPNT010000100.1:0-4967 GCA_964588055.1 uncultured Candidatus Poseidoniales archaeon
GGGGACCCTAGAGGTCGTGATGCCGTACTTCGGGAGGACCTCGTTGACCAGGTGATTCGTCGTCCCGTACAGGACCGACTGGGCGATGATGTGGTCTCCCGAGCCCGCCAAACCAAGGAGTGCGGAGCTCACGGCACCCATGCCAGAGGAGAATATCTCGGCGAATACGGGGTCCGCCATGCCGAACCCCTCCAGGGCCGAGAGCTTCTGGGCGAGCGCCTCCCTGTTGGGGTTCCCGACCCTCGAGTAGACGTGAGCCCCGGACTCCCCTGACCCCCAGGACCTGATTGCCTCGGAGTCCTCGAAGACGTAGGTCGACGTCATGTGGATAGGATCGATGTGGGAACCGGAGGCGTCGTGCATCTCGCCAGCGTGGACTGACTCAGTGGGCATCTCCCAGTCGTTGCCGCTATCGCCCTCTTTTCCCATGCTGCTCGGCCTCGGGACAGAGTGATGGCATATAACGGCACAGACACTAGTCTATGCTTCCATGCAGCTAGTTCCTTGGCTTGGCCTTCTTCGACCTGCCACGGGAACGGTGTTTCCTCTTCCCCGTCCCCTTCCGACGCCCGTTCCTGTGTTTGGAGCCTTGGTTTGATGACTTGAAAGTGGAGCTCTTCCTCGACCTGCGTGCCCTCTTGTTGTTTTTCCTCTGTCCCTTCTTTGCCTTGCTGCGGAACCTTGCCTTCCCCGGCGCGGCGAGGACGAACTCCCTCTCCTCCAGGGACTCTGGCTCTGGCTCCGTGATCCTGCAACTTATCCCTACCTCGTCCTGGATCCGCTTGTATTGCCTGTTCTGGGACCTCAGGACCAGGGATACGACGGTGCCCGTAGAACCCGCCCTGGCCGTCCTCCCGCTCCTGTGCTTGTACGCCTTGCCGTCATCGGGTGGGTCGAAGTGTATGACGCAGTTTACGTCGTCTACGTCTATCCCCCTTGAGGCGACGTCGGTGGCTATCAGAACCCTGGCTCGCCCCGTGCTGAACTTGTGCATCGACCTGTCCCGTTGCTTCTGCCCCATCCCCCCGTGGAGGGTTGTGAACGAGGAGCCGATTTCGCTCATCTCGTCCCCCAGGCGGTTGACCCCGGCCCTAGTCCTGCAGAAGATGATGCTGCGTCCGCACTTCTCCGTGATGTAGGACGATAGGTCCGCCTTACCTCTGGAGTTGGCCTTCCAGAAGAAATGCTGCATGCTGTCCATGCTAACTTCCTCGGGCCCTATCCCCACCGTCAGGGGGTCGTCCTGGTAAGAGTCGACTATCTCGGAGACGTCTTCGTCGAGAGTCGCGCTGAATAGTATGGTCTGCCTATCCTGCCTGCACTTGTCCAGGATGGAGCACACCGGGCGCATGAACCCCATATCGGCCATCCTGTCGGCCTCGTCCAGGACGACTATGCCGACGTCGTCGAGGCGGAGGGCGTCCCTCTCGAGGAGGTCTATCAGCCTGCCAGGGCATGCCACCAGTATCTCCACGCCCTTGTTGAGCCTCCTCAACTGGCCCTTGTAGGGAGTCCCCCCGTAGACTGATGCTATCCCGAGCCCGATTGAGTCGGCCAGGGGCTTCAGGACGCCCCTGATCTGCTCCGCGAGCTCCCTCGTGGGCGTCAGGATTAGCGATGTGGGCCTCTTGGGCTCGGCTTTGGCCGATCGGGTGACCAGGGGGAGGCCGAACGCCAGCGTCTTTCCCGACCCCGTGGGCGCCCTGCAGCAGACGTCCCTACCCAGCAACGCGTCCGGGATGGTTTTCCTTTGAACTTCGAAGGGCTCCTCTATGCCTCCTTCCCGTAGAACATCGGCCAATCTTGGCTCGACCCCTAAGTCTGTGAATCGAACCAAGATACGCCTCTTTCGGAGCGCGCCCAACTGCCCTATTTAGTATGAGGAGTGAGAAAAAAATCCCCGTGCGCCATTGGGGAGCAAAGCGGGGCATCCCGCCCCCGGTCTAATTCACAGTGGCTAAGGAGATCAGCCTGACGAGGCCTCTCCTCGGGCTGGCCTCGCCAGCCTGAACTCTTCCTTGACCGGGAGGTGGATCAGGGACGAGAAGACCCCGACCGCGATTCCCACCCACCAGACGGTGGTGTAGCTGCCGTACTGGTCGTAGAGGACCCCTCCCAGGTAAACTCCGACGAAGCTTCCAAGCTGGTGGGAGAAGAACACAATCCCATAGAGGGTGGCCATGTACTTGATCCCGTAGATATGGGCGACGAGGCCGCTGGTCAGGGGCACGGTCGCTAGCCAGAGGAACCCCATTGCAGCCGAGAAGATCATCACGGTGTTCGCCGTGATGGGTGTGAGGATGAACCATGCCGCTGCCACCGAGCGTCCGGCGTATATGCCAGACAGAAGCCACTTCTTCCCGAACCTCTTGCCCGCCCATCCCGCTAGCAGGGTGCCGACGATGTTTGCCGCCCCTATGACCGAGATCGCCAGGCCGCCCAGGGCTGCTGTCGTCTCTATGCCAAGGTCCCCGCACCAACTGGTAGGGTCGATCGGCTCGCTCATCTCAGTTATCAGGGCGGGGAAGTGTGCGGTGATGAAAGCCAGTTGGTAGCCGCACGAGAAGAAGCCCACGAAGATCATCATGTACGACGGGTCCTTGAAGGCGATTCTGAGGATCTCCCCCAGGCTCTCCTCCATCTCCTCCTTAGCAGCTCGCTCGGGAGCGCGCATGAACGGGAGGAAGACAAGCACTGCCAGTATGGAGGCGGCGAAGACCAGGAACACCGACTGCCAGGGCATCTTCTCCAGCAGGAACACCGCCACGGCGGGCCCGACTATCTGACCGGCCGAGCCGGATGCCGTTGCTATGGCTAGGGCCATGGCCCGGTGCTCGGGGGCGCTTGCCCGTCCGACGACCGCGAGGATCACCCCGAACCCGGTTCCCGCTATTCCGAACCCTACGAGGACCTCGTAGAACTGCACGGCTAGAGGCGAGGTCGCCCCCGTCGTCAGAACCAAACCCAGTGCGTAGAGCGCGGCTCCGAGGACTATCGCCTTCCTGTCACCCAGCTTCTCTGCGAACGCACCGAAGATAGGGGCACCGAAACCCCATGCCAGATTCTGTATCGCGATGGCCAGGCTGAACTCCGCCCTAGGCCATCCGAACTCATCCTGGATTGGGATCTGGAATACTCCGAACGAGGCTCGGATGGCGAAGCCAACCAAGACGATGATCGAGCCTACAACCAGTACCGGGGTAAACAGACGAGGCTCCCTTTCCATGCTGCTCGACCACGGGAGGGAGTATTGGCATATAACGGCACAGAGGGGTGACCGGGAGTGACCGACTAGTACTCGTTCTTCTCGTCCGGGTCGTCGCTTAGGTACTGGACGAACTCGTACTCGTTTCGGTCGTGGTCGAAGAAGTAGTACCTGTGCCTGTGAGGGTGTTCGGTGTAGGTCGCACCCTGCTCGTAGCCCGCCTCTGTAAGGCGCTCTGCTAGGGCTGCCGCGTCACTGACAACGAATCCCATGTGGTTCATCCCAGGATGGACGTACGGCCTGTGTGGGCCCCTCTCGGTAGCTCCCCTGTCCTCGACGCACAGGTAGGAGTCCTCCGTCCCAACGTGGACCCAGCGCTGCGCCTTCTCGCCCCCTCCCTCCCCCCTGATGGAGAACTCGGGCATGGCGGTCAGAAGGAAACGGATGGTCTCGTCGACGTCGGTGGAGGTGATGTTGAGGTGCTCCAGGAAGGGCTTCATGGCCTCGGAAAGGGGTCTTTTCCAATAATCCTGCCTTCGGGGCACTGGATATATTACCGCGATTTGACAGCGAGGGGCATGCCCAGGGTGCAGGTGGACGGACATAGCTTCCACTACCTCGAGGAGGACGGTAGTGGGCCTGCGGTTCTGCTCCTTTGCAGCACTGGTCTGGATTCGAAGCAGTGGCAAGGCCTGCTCCCCCGCCTTGGTGACAGGAGGGTCCTCTGCCCGCACTACCTGTGCTACCCCGGTACTGACGAGTGGAAGGGGGAGGGGGAGATCGACTCTTGGATAGACTACCGTGCTTCGGAGGCCCTTCTGCTGGCGGAAGAGGGCCCTGTTGACATAATCGGCCATTCCTACGGGGGGTTCATCGCGCTGAGGCTCGCCAAGCAGCACCCCGACAGGATCGGGAGGATGGCATTCCACGAGCCGATAGTCTGGGGATGCCTGCAGCACACTGACCGCGACGAGTTGAAGGACGAGTTCGGAGAGGTGGTCGAGACGTTCTTCACGGAGGACCTGGAGCCCGAGGAATTCCTAAGGGACTTCGTCGACTACTGGAACGTCCCTGGGACCTGGGATGCCATGCCCGACTACAGGAAGGAGATGTGGATGGGCTTGCAGCCCAAGATACTCAGCGAAGTGAGGATGCTGTGCTATGACAAGACCCCGCCTTCCTACTACGAGGGCATTGGACATCCGATCCTCATCACCCTCAGCGGGGAGACTCCGCCTCACCAGTTCGAGGCTTGCACCATAGCGTCGTCAGCCCTTCCTGACTCGCGGATAGTAGAGGTTCCAGGAGGTCACATGGGGGTTGTGACCAGCCCCGAAGACGTCGTTCCGCATCTTGCGTCTTGGCTGGACTGACCCGCGCTTGCCTAGGTTCTCCTGTAGATAGACCATCTAGCTATCGAGAGGGCTGCGAATAGGGCAGCAGCGATAGCTAGGAGGATTGGCAAGAAGCTCCTCTCTGACCTGCTGGGGTCTTCGGGGAACGCGTCGGAGTTGTCTCCGACCCCGTCGCCGTCCGAGTCCAGCCACTCCTCTGGAGAATGAGGGAACGCGTCGGAGTTGTCGCCGACCCCGTCGCCGTCGGAGTCCATCCACTCCCCTGGAGAATGAGGGAACGCGTCGGAGTTGTCGCCGACCCCGTCGCCGTCCGAGTCGGTGGTCTCCGTTGGGTCCAATGGAAGATCGTCGAAGTTGTCCCCGACTCCATCACTGTCCGAGTCGTCCCACTCTGCGGGGTCGTCCGG
>CAZPNT010000101.1:0-4951 GCA_964588055.1 uncultured Candidatus Poseidoniales archaeon
ATCTGGAGCGCTTTCTGAGGCATTGAATGGCCTGTATTCGGGAAGTTCTGATGAGTCCAAATCGAAGCCAGTGGGAATCAGCATCAATAATGCCAACGACAGTGAGACCAGTGTAGTTTGACGAACTGAGGAGTGGGGATTGCGATTTCGCACGATTGTGCGCCGCATCCGGGATGTTAAAGAGTTCGGGAGTTTGGAGTAGTTGATGCGTCGGTTATTGCACGTTATCGTCCGCTCGGTTGAAATCGAAAGTCGGGCCTCGTTAGGCTGCAGGGGTACCCGAGTTGGTCAAAGGGGCCGGACTTAAGCTCCGGTGCTTAGTGCTTCATGGGTTCGAATCCCATCCCCTGCACCATTAAGCAAAGAGGTCGGGTTTTGCCCTTACCATGGTGCATCCGAACTTGCCCTCAAATCCCATGGGAGAAATCTTGGTCAGGCAGACTACTCCTGCGACAGCTTTCTCTGGCAGTAGAATCTCTTCCAGTATCGAAGAAGCGAGAGTCTCCATGAGGGAGTGCCTCTCCGATATTGCAGACTCTATCGAACGGTGGAGGTACTCATAGTCAAGAACTTCGTCAATACTATCCTTCGCGGGAGTTTCGGCACCCTCGACTAAGACTTCAATGTCGAATCTAATCGGTTGCTTCACCCCTTTCTCAAAATCATGAGCTCCGATGTCTAACTGCATCACCACGTCCTCAAGACGAATTGTAGTATATGACGGGAGTCTGTCAATTGAACCAATAGTCCCAATTATCGCATTTAGGTGAGGAGAAGTTTTGCTCACTTCACCCCCTCCATGTCGAATGCTGGATCGCGCTTCATCTGTCTGAATCTCTCTCCTGAGTCTACGAAGATGGTTTGACCGGTGATTACGGGAGAGTTTGCGAGGAATGCAACGGATTCTGCTACATCTCTTGCAGATGGTCCGAAACCAAGGGGGGACTCCGATTGCACTCTCCTGAGAGAACGCTCATCCAGAACGTCACTGGTAAGCACATGGCCTGGAGCCACGGAGTTCACTCGGACCTTAGGGGCCAAGTCTATCGCTAGAGCAGAAGTTAGTCCGTGCATAGCGAATCTCGAACTGGTATAAGAAAGATAGTCGGCGTTTGGAGACTCCACCTTGAAGTCCAGGATGTTGACTGCCCATGATCCTTCTACAGAGGACCGGGATAGTTCTCCGATGAGTAACAATGGAGCCAATGAGTTGACTTTCATGTGCTCTAACCAAGTATCCTCAGAAATCTCCTCTATCCTGTCGAACTCGAAATATGATGCGTTGTTCACTACTCCGACAACTTCCCCCATTGACTCTGTAACATTCGGTATCAAGCTCTTTACCGAGTCTGTCTCATTCAAATCGCATTGTATTGAGAATGCCCTTCCGCCGGATGACTCTATCTCGTCTTTTAGGGACTTAGCATCATCTTCCGAATTCCTGTAGTGGATGGCAATAGGGAATCCCTCTTCTGAAAGTCTCAGACATATTTCTCGGCCTATTCGTCGTGCGCCTCCGGTTACCAAAACCACTCCGGTCATGCCACGCGCAAGGGATGCCACACTTTACCGATTTCTCAGATGAAGTGGGACTTGGCGATGAGAACGGTTAATGTCGTTCTTCTATCCGCCTGTTTCGATGGAGAGGCGGTTGCCAATCATCGACTTCGAAAAGGACGGGTCTGGAGGTTGTGGAGTCCCCGCAGAAATTGGGCCTCTGGAGAAGCGGAAATCGATGCGTAAGAGGCTTCCTCCTTGGTTCAAGACGACCCTTCCTACTGGGATTTCACAGGCTAGATTCAATGGGACGAAGGAGAATGTAGTGGCCCACGGTCTGAATACCGTTTGCGAAGAGGCAAGGTGTCCAAATGTCCACGACTGCTGGGGGAGAGGGACTGCAACGTTCATGATTGCTGGAGAAGTTTGCACAAGGGGGTGCAGGTTCTGTGCGGTCGGTACTGTACGAACACCGCCTGATCTGAATCCAGAAGAGCCTGCAGAGTTAGCGCATGCCGTATCGAAGATGGGTTTGAGCTATGCAGTAATCACGGTTGTTAACAGGGACGATCTGGAAGATGGAGGGGCTGCCCACTACAAGAGTTGCATAGAACGTGTTGCTGATTCCAATCCCGAGGTCGGCCTGGAACTTCTATGCTCGGATTTGGATGGGAACCTGGGTTCACTTGAAATGTTGCTAGAAGGATTACCGCTGAGGGTGTTCGCACACAACGTTGAGTGCGTTCCAAGGTTGGACAGAGTTGTCAGAGATCCCAGAGCCTCGTTTGAGCAGTCCCTGAACATACTAAGGGCCGCTAAGAAGATTCGTCCTGATTTGATGACTAAAACCAGCCTGATGGTGGGCTTGGGAGAGACCGACGAGGAGATCTCCGAAGCGATGAGGATGATTCGAACGGCAGGGGTTGACATGATTACCCTGGGACAGTATTTGCAACCGAGCTTCAGGCACTTGCCAGTCGACAGATTCCCGGAGCCTGAGTGTTTCGCCGACTGGGACGGTGTCGCTAGAAAGCTTGGCTTCAGTGCGGTGGCAAGTGGCCCTCTCGTGAGGTCCAGCTATCGAGCTGGTCTCCTATGGGAAGAGGCGATGGGTGGGGAGCCAGTGGTAACACGGGACTCCACTGGGTCTGCTGTTAGTCACATATTCTCATCAAATATCCCTATTTTGGCAGAGGTGAATAATACATGAACAGGAGGTGTGTATGATGTCTCCAGAGCAGGATGAGGGGGGGATTAGAGTCCCAGATGCACCCTTCAGGCCTGGGGAGGAGGCTAGTTTCGAGAGTTGGCCGTGGAAGCCGGGGGACTTATCGATGCCGGATCCCAAGACTTGTGAATTCGGAGATACGGATGACCTAGCCAGTGGCCTGGTTAGGGTTCTGGATGACGAAGGCGTCGCCTCAGGGGAATGGGACCCAGAGCTTTCTGCCGAACAGCTGCGGATTGGCCTTGAGCACATGGTCAGACTGAGGATATTCGACGATCGAATGATGAAGATGCAGAGGACCGGTTTGCTTTCTTTCTACATGAGGTCATTGGGGGAGGAGGCTGTGGCTATCGCTCAGACAATGGCCCTGCAGGACCAGGACTGGATTTTTCCGACATACAGGCAGCCTGGAGCGCAGTTTGTCAGAGGAAGGGACATGGTTAGCATGATCTGCCATTGCATTGGGAATGTGGAAGACAACATCAAGGGAAGGCAGATGCCAGTACACTATTCGTATCGAGAAGGTAGGTTCATCTCGGTTTCTAGCCCCGTTGGGACGCAGTTCAGCCAAGCCGTGGGAGTTGCTCTTGCATCCAGCTACAAGGGCCTTGACGAGGTTACTATCACCTGGATAGGCGATGGGGCCAGCGCAGAGGGAGACTACCACTATGCACTGAATTTTGCAAGCGTTTTCAATGCCCCGGTAATCCTGAATGTAGTGAACAACCAATGGGCAATTTCTACTCACGCCAACTTCGCAACGGGAATAGGGGATTTCGCTTCCAGGGGTTTGCCATATGGTCTGCCATCTATCAGGGTTGATGGGAATGACTTCCTAGCTCTATATTCTGTAACTAGATGGGCCAGGGAGAGGGCGTCCTCAGGAGCAGGTGCGACACACATCGAAGTACTGACCTACAGGACAGGTGCACACAGCAGCAGTGATGACCCTAGCAGATATAGGCCCGGGGATGAGCATACCAAATGGCCTGGAGGAGATCCAGTAGTCAGGCTAAAGGAGCATCTAATCAAGTTGGGGGAGTGGGACGAGGATAGGCACGCAGAACTAGAGGAGAGGATCGATTCAGAGGTCGTTGAGGCATACAAGGAGGCTGTTAAGTTCGGTGACCTTGCTAATGGGCCATACCCTTCGGCGGATACGATTTTCACTGAGGTCTACGAAGAGATGCCATGGCATCTGAAAGAACAGCATGACGAGATGATGGGTGGTTAAACTTGGCAAACATGAACATGATTCAATCGCTCAACAGCGCTCTCGACAATATGCTAGAGGACGATCCCGACGTGATAATATTCGGAGAAGACGTAGGATACTTCGGAGGAGTTTTCAGAACTACTGACGGATTACAAGAGAAGCACGGCGAACACAGAGTCTTCGATACCCCACTATCGGAAGGTGGAATAGCTGCCACGGCATTTGGGATGGGGATAAATGGACTTAGGCCGATAGTGGAGATCCAATTCGCTGACTACATCTTCCCTGCATATGATCAGATAGTAAACGAGATGGCGAAAGTCAGACACCGGTCAGGAGGGGAGTTCTGGTGCCCGGTGACCTTGCGAACCCCAGCTGGCGGCGGAATCAGGGGAGGTCACCACCACTCTCAATCACCTGAGTCCCAATTCACCCACACCCCGGGGCTAAAGGTGGTCTACTGCTCGACCCCTTACAATGCAAAGGGTCTGCTGATTAGCTCAGTGGAGTGTAACGATCCTGTGATATTCTTCGAGCCCAAGAGGTGCTACAGGGGGCCATTCTATGGAGACCCGCACAAGGTTCCCACCTGGGCGGATCACCCCGAAGCAGAAGTACCGGAGGGAGAATACAGAATCCCACTTGGGCAGGCCAGAATGGCAATGGAAGGAAGTGATTGCACGGTAATTTCATGGGGCGCTATGGTGCATGTTTGCGAGCAGGCAATCAAAGACAGTGGCGTTTCCTGCGACCTGATAGACCTACAGACCCTGGTCCCATGGGACAGAGATATGGTTGTGGGTTCGATTGAGAAGACGGGGAGGTGCGTGATTGTCCACGAGGCCCCCAAGACAAGCGGATTCGGTGCCGAGATGGCAACTTCGGTACAAGAGAGGTGCTTCTACCATCTCGAGAGCCCCATCCTGAGAGTAACTGGTTGGGATACACCATTCCCCCATACTACTGAATGGGATTACATGCCCGGGCCATCTAGGATCGCCGCGGCGATA
>CAZPNT010000102.1:0-4829 GCA_964588055.1 uncultured Candidatus Poseidoniales archaeon
TTGGTCGGCCGTCGGCTCATCTTTGTTTTTGCGGGAGCCAGAGAAGTCTGGTGACCACCAATTGGCTCGGCCCATCAGTCTCATAGCAGAGGGGACGACGACCGCCCTCACTATGGTGGCATCCACGAAAACCGCAACTGCGAGTGCTAAACCGATCGACTTGATGATCATCACGTCGGCGAAAATGAAACCCGAGAAGACGGCGATCATTATCGCTGCTGCCCCAGTAATCAGCCTCCCCGATGCCTGCAGTCCCTCTGAGACCGCACGGGTGTTGTCTCCCGTCTCCAACCACGATTCGTGAATCCTAGAAAGCATCAGCACTTCGTAGTCCATCGAAAGCCCGAATGCGATTCCGAAGACAAGTGGGGGGACCATCAGGTCGAGGGGCTGCGGAGTGAAGTTCAGGGGCCCTGCGAGCAAACCATCCTGGAATACTACAACGATTAGCCCGAAGGAGGCAGATATCGAAAGTATGTTCATGAAGACAGCCTTTATTGGCACTAGCACCGAGTGAACTTGGAACCAAACCAGAACCATGGTTACTAGAAGTACAAAGGCAAGGGCAGCTGGAATCCGCTCTCTAAGGTGGTCTTTCATGTCGACCTCGTAAGAGGTCCAGCTCCCCACTAGGACCTGCTCCTCGCTGGAGGAGGTGAAAGACCTCACGTCTTTGATCAAACGCTCAGCTTCGGCGCTTCCACTGGGGTACTCTATTGGGACGCTGACCATCGCAATGGAATCCGAGACAGTGGTCAACCACTCCGTGCGCAGGTCCTCTGGCCACTCCTCTATTTCGGAGTCGAATAGAGAGGGATTGCAAAGCGGGTGACTCACTCTGATAACCCCCTCAACGGTTGCCACGCCTTCGCACACTTCTGCCACTTCTGAGGACAGAGACTTCGAGAAGGGGTCCTGGCCCTCCTCGAAAACGATCACCAATGGTACCACAGAGGCAGTGAAGGCGGGGAACTCCTCCTCTAGTATCTCGTATGCCTGCCTCGACTCTAGGTCGGGAGGAAGGGTGTCAAGGCCACCAGCGGTCAGCTCCACGTGGAGGAATGGAACTCCAAGTAGAAGCAGGAAACCCATTGATGGAACAAGCCAGCCGACGGGGTTCTTCATGACCCTAGTGGAGAACCTCTCCCAGAACCTTCCTTCGTCTTGTCCCCATGGGAGGGGGACTGGGAACCTGCCTATTCCATGCCCGACTACTGAGAGCAATGCCGGAAGAAGAGTCAGCGAGTAGATCAAGGCCCCCAGCACAGCAAGGAATGCACCCATCCCCATGGACGGCATGTGAGTTGCTGTGAAGTAGAAAAGGGTGCACAACCCGACGGCGACCGTGGCGCCAGAGTACAGAATCGCCCTCCCCGCTGTAGCCATCATGGTGGCTATAGCACCCTCGACATCCTGACCCTTCCCAAGCTCCTCCCGGAACCTACTAATCATGAATAGGCTGTAATCTATCGAGACTGCCAGCCCGATTAGCGTTATCATCGACACGGAGTATTGGGTCATGGAGAACCAGCTTGATACGTAGTACGACAATCCAGTAGCCATAGGAAACATGCACAATGCCACTGCCATGGGAAGCAGGGAGGCAACCACCGTTCTGAAAACAAAGAGGAGAATGATCAATGAGAGGGGTATGCCGATTATCTCTGCCCTTATCTGGTCGTCCTTAAGCATCCTATCGAAGTCCGTGTCGATGATTAGGCTGCCAGTAACCAGGATATCCATCTCATCGCTATCCACTGCATCCTTGATCTCCGCTAGCTCCTTTGCAATCTCTTCCTCGGTGCCATTGAATTCGACGAAAGCAGCAACTCTGTGCTCATCTATTGACACGTGACGAGCTAGGTGGTACGAGTCATCTGGGTTGTCATAGGCGAGGCTGATTGACAGCACGCCCAATGAAATAGAATCCAGACCCTTCAGCGACTCCCTCACCTCTTGCTCGAATTCAGGATCGTCCCATTCCAGAGAACTGTGAGTGAAAATGTAGTTCACGCTGTTCGTCGATACGATTGGCAACTCCTCACTGACCAGTTCCAGTGCCCTCCCAGATTCGATAGAGGTAGGAGGGGAGTTTCCGTCATCGAACTCGTTTCCCTGGGAGATTAGCAGGACAGAAACAAGAACGGAAGCGATAGATACCGCGATTACAATGCTCCTACTTCGATGAATGGCCCTCCCTGATCTCGAAAGTACACCTTCCATGAAAGAACCCCGCTAAACTGGAGTTTATCTATCTCACTAGATGTAAATTACAGTTTGCTCACAGTGCAAGAGATGCCACAGATCTAACCACAAGGGACGGACTCATCCCACTACTCTCGAGATCCTCCACTGTAGCCTCGCCGGAGAGGACCAGAATCCCGTGCACACCCGCTCTTTCGGCCATCTCCATGTCTGTGTAGAGGCGGTCCCCAACCATCGCGCATTCCGACGCCCTGAGCCCGAGCTCCTCTATCTTGTGAAGAATCATTCCTTTGTTTGGCTTACCGCACACATGGATCGGCCTGGCCCCGGTCGTTGCCTCGAACAGGGCCATGTAGGCTCCAGTGTCAGGCAGACCACCATCGGGCGAGGGGCAAACCATGTCCGGATGGCTCGCTACCATAGGAATCCCTCCGTGAAGATGGATCGACGCAGTTGCCAGCTTCTCGTAACTAACCTCCGTGTCATAACCCAGAACTACGTACTCAGGATTGTTGGAAGAGGTATCAATGCCGCTATCCTCGAGCATTCTGCGCATCCCTTCCGTCCCCACTAGGAAGGTGCTACTGATTCCATTGGTGGCAAGCCACGATAGCAGGTCGTGGGTGGAGAGAAGGACCTCTTCTTCATTCGCGCTGATCCCCAAGCCCTTGAGTTTCTCCAAGTACTGATCAACTGACTTGCTGGAGTTGTTTGAGAGGAAGTATCTCTTGATCCCTCTTTCTTTCAACCTGTCTAGGAATTCCAATGCACCTTCGATTAGGCTTTCTCCTAGGTATATCGTGCCGTCTAAGTCCAAGAAGACGGCGGAAACACCTTCCAGAGACTCACTGACTTCTTCCACGTTCTAATCACATCATGGCAGCAATATAGTCTTGAATAGGAACCAAGGACTCCACAGGGCCTTCTGGGCTTCCTTGTCCGCGATCATTCCAGTCAGCATGTCACCCATCTCCTTCTTCCTAGATGCCTTCCCGACGAACCAATTCATCAACTTCTTCCACTTGACCACTTTCTGCAATCTGTGGGAATTAGTCAGCTCCTTGCCTAGGGTACTCCACAACTCCTCCATGTACTCTATTGCCTGATCCTCCGGAAACCCCTCTGCATGGGCCTCCTTGTCGAAATGCATAGAGGTCATCTTTGCAGAAACCAGGCCGTTTCCTATGCCCTCCCCGCTGAATGGGTCAACTAGGCTGGCTGCGTCCCCAACGCACATCACACCTGCACCCGCTGTCCTTCTGGGTTGGAATGAGGGCGCGTTCTTTCTGGGGGAGCCGAAAGGCAGCTGCCATCCCTTCTGGGAGCCCTGAACGATGCTGGCATCCTTGAAACGCTCTTTGAAAACGGGGTGATTCTCAATGACCCATCGCTGCTTCTTCTTCAGGGATTTGTCAGCCCCCTTCTGCTTCCTCTGCTCGGAGATGACCATCCCGATTCCGACGTTCACTACTCCTTCTTTAACGGGGAATAGCCAGAAGTATCCGGGAATCACTTCGTCGACGAAGTGTATCTCGATTGGCCCCTGGCTTCCATCGAAGCCGCCAACTCCCTCCCAGTACTCCCTGTATCCGCCGCAATAGTGATCGTCATCCCTCATCGGCTCCCCGTGAATTCCCTCCACGAGCTTGGTGGCGACCGGACATCTGTACCCCCCAGCTCCAATCGTGAGCGGAGCGAAGAAACTCATGGTTGGGGATTCGGATGACCTCTTGCCAAAGCTCCCAGATACTCCGGCAACCGCCCCTCCTTCTTCTAGAACTTCTTTGACACTGAATCCCTGGATTACCGAACCACCTGCTTCGGTGACGATTTCTGTGGCCCTCTCGAACATCATGTAGTCGAATTGCATTCTAGGTAGCGAATACCCAGCCATCTTCTTCTCGAACTCATCTTGCGGTAGCATCACCTTGACGGTGTTACCGTTCGCAGAACCGAACACTATCGAGTCAACCATGAAGTGAGGCGTCTTCTCAACCATCTCCTTGACCCCCAACTCCTTGACGTGGGAAAGCGATTTGCCGCCTACTGCGTCTCCGCAGATTTTGTCCCTGGGCCACACTTCTTTCTCAATCAGAAGCACCCTACATCCATTCAATGCGTTGTAGGATGCGGCTGCGGAGCCACTAGGCCCCCCTCCGACGACTATTACATCGAAAGAACACCCATCTTCAGGGACGTCGCCAGTATCTATCGGCCCTTCCCAAGCCTCCATACTAGTTCTGGTCGAAGGGGCACCATCATTCAAACTATGCCATCGGGTTCATCTGGTATTTCCCCCTCCGCCACTCATGGCACAAACCATTTCAATCATCCAGACGACGCTACCAGGAGACTGGGCAGAGCCAGTTGTTGGCGAATGGGCATCATCCTTTGTTCAAGAAGGACTAGCAGCATGCGTCCAGAGGTCGAGAGTAACATCAGTCTACAGGTGGGAAGGATCTCTAGAGAGCACCGAGGAGTGGAGGATCCAACTGAAGACCTCTAGGAGGACTAAGGACAAACTGTTTGACTCGATACTTGCGAGCCACCCGTTCGAGAACCCACAGGTAGTGTCTTGGGAGGCAGAGGCAACTCCCGATTATGCCAGTTGGGTTGAAGGGTGA
>CAZPNT010000103.1:0-4659 GCA_964588055.1 uncultured Candidatus Poseidoniales archaeon
GGAGGAGGCAGACGGGGTTCAGTCCGGAACAGCCCAACCGATGACGGCTCTTCCTAGACTTGGATACTCGATGTAGTACTTCAAACCCCCATAGTTCAAGAGAAATGTCCGACCTCGCACCCTCATGGGGTTGCCGTCGTTTACAACTGAGCAATGGCTAATTTCCTTAGCAGCTACTGCTACAGTGGCCTTTTTCGCCGTGGCTGTACTCCAACCCAGTGTTTTCGATGCAGAACCCGATTGGGATGTATCTGACGGATGTATAGGCGGTCAGACATCTCACACCCAAGGTGAGGATATCGGGATAAAGGAACACTATCACCCCAATCTCAAGGTAATAGTGGATGGCCAGCAGATACCGATTGAGCCCAACACTGGTATAGATCAGGCTGGATGCAGGGAAGGGATGCGATGGGTCCATGTCCATGATGCCTCAAATTCGGGATTCACTAAACTCCATATCGAGACTCCGAAAAAGATGAACGTTCCACTGGGTGCTTTCTTCGAGATCTGGGATAGGGAGGGAGGGCCAAAACTTATGGGTCCCGATGACAGGAAGTTCGACATTGACAGGAACGGGGTATCCGACTGGGAAGAATTCGACATAACCCTCAACGTAAACGATGAGCCTAATGACAGATTCGAGGAATACATAATGTTAGAAGGTGATAGAATCGAACTAATACTCGTGTCCAAGTAAAACTAACCCTTGATCACAATTAGAGGCCTAAGCCTAGCCACCGGACGGGCTAGCCCTGCATTTTCGGTAAGTCTGATGACATCATCAATGTCCTTGTAGGCATCCGGGGCTTCTTCTGAGAGGTACTTCTCATGTGTCTCGTATATCGCAATCCCCTTTTCGCTTAATTCCCTCTTCACCTTTGCACCATCAATTTTCTTCCTAGCCTCTGTTCTGGACATGGCCCTACCAGCTCCATGACATGACGACCCAAATGCTTGATTCGTCCCTCTGGACGGTCCTGACATGACATAGGAGGAGGTCCCCATGTCTCCCGGAACTAGAACCGGTTGCCCCACTCCTCCGAACCCTCCCGATAACTCCATGCTGTCCCCTCCGAAGGCTCTCGTTGCTCCCTTTCTGTGGACGCAGCACTTGCAGTTAGACCCGTGAACAACGTGCTCCTCCACTCTGGCAATGTTGTGGCAAACGTCGTATATCACTTCAACATCAATTTCAGAACCCAAATGTGCCTTTAGCGCACCTCTGAGGCTTTGAGTCACGCAATTCCTGTTGGCAAATGCATAATTTCCAGCCGACTTCATCGCTTCGAAGTAAGACTCCCCCTCTCGGGAGAAGAATGGAGCAGAAGCCAGTTGAGGATCAGAAATAGATATCTCCCAATCCTCCGATTTCCAAAACCCATCATGATGCTTGTAACGTCCCTCTAGGGCCTTAACGTGCTCCGAGCAGACCTGATAACCTAACCCTCTAGATCCCGTGTGAATCATTGCTGCTAGCCTCCCTTTCTCCAAGCCAAATACTCTAGCCGTCCTTTCATCCATAATCTCGTCCACCACTTGAATTTCCAAGAAGTGGTTCCCCCTTCCTATCGAACCCAGTGCAGACAAACCCCTCCTCTTGGCAACATCGGAAATGCTACTGGAGTCCCCTCCTAAATTTCCCTTCATCTCCATTCTCGAAAGGTCCTCGTCATGACCTATGCCAATTTCCGTCGCACCCTTTGCTCCTTCTGATAGGATGCCGTCAAGATCATTTGGACTCAATCTGAAACCACTCTTTCCAGACTCCCCGGCCGGAATTCGAGCCTTCAGTCGATTCCCAAACTCCTTGCTGCCACTACCAGACTTCTTCCTAGTCAGGTGGATGAGGTCCTCCATACCCAGATCAATCGAGCATAGACGAACACCGCAATTAATGTCGAAACCAACTCCCCCAGGAGAGATTACCCCACCATTTTCTATGTCTGTAGCTACTACCCCTCCAATCGGGAATCCATATCCTTGGTGAAAGTCTGCCATTCCCCATGCTTCTCCAACAACTCCGGGCAGAGATGCGGTATTGGCCAATTGCTCAAGCGACCTATCATTGCTCTTCCCGACGTGTGCTGAGTCAGACACAACTACTGCATCAACAAGCATGTTTCCTCGCTTTTTTATCCTCATGAGGGAATCCCCATCAGGTTCGAGAAAACTCCTCCAGTCCTCCATCAACCTTCCTGAGAACCCCTATCCTTTCAACGCACCGGGACTATTTCGCGCATTGACTTCAAGACCCGGCATCCAATGGGTCAACCGAGGGAGGCATAGTGAGCTTCGGAGAAGTAGAAATTCCCTTTTGGGAAGAATCAGGCCACATTTGTAAGAAATGCACCATAACAGGTTCCAGATTCTGGACCAGAGACGGAAGCAGGGAGACCTGCGGAGATAGCACAGAGGACCCTTACACATTCATAGGAAAACCAATCATTGAGGGGTTTCAAAACCTTGGCAAGGACCTCAAGGATACGATGAGGGAGAGGTTCCAAGACTTCTTCCATAAGAGGGGACATTCTAGAATTTCCCCATATCCAGTAGTTGCAAGGTGGAGGGACGACATCCATCTCACCATAGCCAGTATTGCTGATTTCCAACCCCATGTCACCAGTGGCGTTGTACCTCCTCCAGCAAATCCCTTGGTGATTAGCCAGCCCTGTATAAGGCTGACAGACGTAGCCGCAGTGGGTAGGTCCGGAAGGCACCTATCCACCTTCGAGATGATGGCTCATCATGCCTTCAACAAACCCAATGAAGGAGATGTCGTGTATTGGATTGACCAGTGCGTTAGATATTGCGACGAGATGCTTGTTGAGTCATTCGGTATCGATCCTAAGGAGCTAACATACGTCGAGAATCCATGGTCAGGAGGGGGGAACGCGGGACCTGCACTAGAGGTGATTGTAGGGGGATTGGAACTGGCTACACTGGTCTTCATGAATCTGGAGGAGCATGAAGATGGGGATGTAGAGATCAAGGGACTGAGATACAGGGAAATGGACTTGCAGATAATCGACACAGGTTATGGTCTCGAGAGGTTCTGCTGGGCAGCAGCTGGAACCCCAACGATTTACGATGCGATATACCCCGAATCTGTTTCATGGCTGAAGAAGTTGGCCAATTTCGATAAAATAGTCGAAGACCTCGGTATTTCTGTAGATACGGGAGACCTCCTGGGCGAACTTTCCAGGCTAGCAGGAATTCTAAATATCGACGTAGGAACCGATGTCGAATCCCTCTTCCATAAACTGTCAAACAGACTTGGAGAGTCTGGATTAGATGTTTCAGTTGAGGATCTCAAGCTACTTACCGAGCCATTGTCTAGCATTTACGCCATTCCCGACCATATGCATGCAATATGCAACATGCTTGGCGACGGGCTGGTCCCCAGCAATTCCAAGGCGGGATACTTGGTTAGAATGCTAGCTAGAAGGGTTTGTAGAATGAAGGATGATCTAGATCTCGGTGTCTCACTCTCCGAACTAGGGTCTCACCACATAGATTCTCATCTCGACTTCTCGAGATTTACACAATCTCGCGAGGGAGTAATGCATATTCTAGATCTCGAGGAAAAGAGATACCACCTAATGCTTAGTAAGGGGGAATCGGCAGTTAGAACCGCTCTTCGTGACTTGCCTGCTGACTCTAGAGAGGCACCGGATGAGGTACTCTTCCGTCTTTCCGAGGAGCGTGGTTTGAATCCTGAAATGGCAGTCTCCATAGCCAATATGTCCGGATGGCCAGAATTAGAGGTCAGGGTTGGTTTCGCTGCAGACATGGCATCGAGAAATGCCGAGAGAACCAAGGCGGCAGCGAAGGCAAAATCCAGAACCACCATATTCCCATATCAAGACTTCCCACACACCTCCAGAGATTACTATTCGGACACTAGCAAGACATCTTTTGAGGCAACAGTACTGGCTTGCAATGAGCTCAGCGATTCACAGATTAATTCGCTAGAGCTTTCTAATGAGGTGGAGGTAAACCCTACTCACTACGTTGTTCTGGATAGGACCCTATTCTACCCGGAGGGAGGGGGACAATTGGGGGATCAGGGGAAACTAGGCGGTTCTAGAGTAGCAGACACAAGAATGGAGGGAAACGTAATTTTCCACCTTGCTGACTCCAAAGTATCACTCGGTGCAGTATCTGGTGAGGTTTCATGGGAGAGGCGTAGCCAGCTAATGGATCACCATACAGCAGTACACATTGTCGGAGGCAGTTCTAGGGCACTTCTGGGTCCTCATGTCTGGCAGGCAGGATCAAGCAAGGGCTCCCGTTATGCGAGAATCGATCTGACTCATCACTCCAGGCTATCAAGAGAGGAACTGAATCTGATAGAGGACCACTCCAATTCAATCATTGAGGCAAACACCCCAGTAGAGAAACTAGTGATGCAGAGGGAAGAGGCGGACGAAGAATTCGGGTTCGAGCTATACCAAGGGGGCCCTCCAAAGCACAGCGAGGTCCGGGTAATTAGAATCGGAGAACACGATACACAGGCCTGTGGAGGGACGCATCATGACTCAGTAGGAAAAATTGGGGAATTGCGCATCATTCGCTCCAGTCAAGTCCAAGACGGGGTGGAGCGTCTGCAAATCGTGGCAGGGGAGACGGCACGCGAACACGCAAGGGAGCAGGAGC
>CAZPNT010000104.1:0-4582 GCA_964588055.1 uncultured Candidatus Poseidoniales archaeon
TGACGAGTTCGACGGGAAACTGGCTCGGTTCGAGAGGCTATGGGACGGCGTCACCCCGAAAGGAGTGAACCGCACCAAGGCTCTGAAATTTAGGCAGTACATGAGGAACCACGTCCTCCAGAAGTTCCACAAGCGCCGGAAGGATCAGTGGGCAAATGCGGACAAGGGGCACTACAACCACGGTTTCTCCAGCAAGGACCAGTTCCTGACAAAGGACAATTGCAGGAAGTACTGGATGGGGGAGCTCCAAAGGGACATCAGAGAAGCTGAGACCTGGTCATGAGGCCAAACGATGTCCTCAATATCCTTCACAGACTGGAATCTAGAGAAACACGTCGCTGATGCAATTGGGAAGCTTGGCTGGGAAGAGCCCACAGAGATACAAGTAGAGGCCATCCCCTTCGCTCGAAAGGGGATGGACGTTGTTGGGCAAGCCAGGACAGGTTCTGGAAAAACAGCCGCCTTCGGAATTCCTATCATCGAGTCTTGCGAACCAGAAGGATCAACGCAGGCGTTAGTGCTCTGCCCGACCAGGGAGCTCGCCGTCCAAGTTGCCGAAGAGATTCAGGCCCTACAAGGGAATAAGGGACTCAGGGTGGAGACGGTTTACGGTGGGACGGACATCGAGAAGCAGGCAAAACTCCTGGGCAAGGGGGTCGATGTAATCGTCGGAACTCCCGGAAGAGTCATTGACATGAGCAAGAGAGGTCACATTGATCTGTCAAAAATAGGAATATTCTGCCTAGACGAGGCAGACAGAATGCTGGACATGGGTTTCTTCCCAGACGTTCTATGGATCGTGGAGAAGATGCCGGGCAGGCAACAAACACTTCTCTTCAGCGCAACATTCCCACAGGAAGTACTGGATGCTACAGAGGAATTCACAGAAGACCCCGTGCATGTGATGAGTGAGGACCTAGAGGTCGAGGTCCCAGAAATCGATCAGTTCGCAATCAAAGTCGGGCGGCTGAACAAGATGTGGGCACTCGGGAGGATAGTCGCTGGCATGAAGGGCGATGACCAGATGCTCATCTTCACCAACACAAAGAGGATGGTGGACATGCTGGGCGAGAGGCTAGACAGACAAGGATTGGACTCCGCCTCCCTACACGGAGACATGGCCCAAAACAAGAGGGAGAAGATCCTCGATAAATTCCGAGAAGGGAAAAATAGGATACTAGTCGCTACTGACGTTGCTGCCAGAGGACTTGACGTCGACGGCATTACTCACGTTGTAAACTACGACCTACCAGATGAGACGGAAGTTTACGTTCACAGAATCGGACGCACGGGCAGGATGGGTAGGAGCGGCCAGGCTTGGAGCTTCGTCGGTGGTTCGGAGATGGGGCAACTGGACAAAATAGCGAACACATGGGGGATGAGCATCCCAGTCGTTGACGCCCCCGAACTGCCAGGGGGTGCTAAGGAGATGGCTAGGCTTAAGGAGGACTGGGACGAGATCTCGGACAGCTTCGGAATGGTTACGGTCAGGGTTTCCTTGGGAAAGAAAGACTCCTCCAAACTTGCCCTCGCTGACTGGATAGTGAAACAGGCCAGGGTCCCAGAGGTTGCTATAGGGGAGATATGGATGGGGGATTTGGAGTCGACAGTCGAGGTCCACGTAAAGAAAGCCTCGTACGTCATAGACGTCCTGAAATCGAGAGATTTCGAGGGTAGGAGCCTGAAGCCAGCGATAGTTAGCTAGCCGACCTGTCTTGAGAGTACCCCCCCCTCCCATAGGGAGGGGCCTTCCGCATCCTAAATATATCCGGACTAACAAGGCCCTTCATGGCTGACGGCAAGGGGGGCAACACGGCCAAAGATAAGCAGGCGGCGGAAGCGGCGAAGAAGAAGGCAGAGGCCGAGAAGAAGGCGGCTGAAACTGCGAAGAAGAAGGCAGAGGCCGAGAAGAAGAAGGCTGCTGACCAGAAGAAGGCTGCTGACACCGCTGCAAAGGACCGGATTGCGGCCGAGAAGAGCCTCGAGGCAGCGAAGAAAGCCAGGGAGAAGGCAGAGGCCGAGCTCAAGAAGGCGAAGGCCTCCGTCAGCGACACGACGAAGAAGATCAGCGATCTGAAGAAGGAGAAGGCAGCCTCTGACAAGGATCTCAAAAGCCAGGAGTCAGCGAGGAAGAAAGCAGAGGCAGACCTCGCAAGGACGAAGAAGTCCGGAAGCGGCGACACCAAGAAGCTGGAGAACCTAGAGAGGCAGGTAGAGTCAGCAAAATCACGACTGGAGGACTCCAAGAAAGCAGCCTCTGAAGCGAAGAGGCAGTTGGAGAAGGAGAAGGAGAGGTCAGGTAAGGACTCCAAGAAGATTGGAGATTTGGGCAAGGAACAAAGTAGCCTGCAAAGCGAGCTTAAGGCCACTCAGGCCGACCTAAAGAAGGCGGAGGCGGAGCTTTCCTCTGAGTCCAAGAAGGGCGCATCGGAGAAGGCCAAGCTACAGCAGCTAACAGACTCCATTAGGAACCTGAAGTCACAGATATCAGAGTTGGCCAAGAAGGTGAAGGCGACCAGAACCAATACCGAGGACCAGGCTAAGATGCTCAGGGACTTCGAAAGCAGACTAGCCGATGAGACAAAGGCTAAGCAGGAGGCAGAGAAGAAGCTCGAGAAGGCCAAGAAGGCCACCCAAGCAGCAGTTGAGAAAGGGAAGGCTGCAGAGGCCAAGACCAAGGAGGCTGAGAAGGCTTTCCAATCCACCGTCAAGCCCAGGAAGGACGCCGAGGACAGGGCAAAGAAAGCAGATTCTGAGAGGATACGAGCAGAGAAGGACCTGGAGAAGAGGGCGGCACTGCAGAAGAAGGCTGAAGAAGAGGCGGAGAAGGGTGCGGCGGACAGGAAGGCCGCCGAGAAGAGGAAGGTCGATGCTGAGAAGGCAAAGACCGACGCGGAGAAGGCCAGAGACAAGAGCATCGAAGAGACCGACAAGGCAAGAAAGTCCCTGTCCGAGTCGAGGGCCAAACTGAAGGAAATCAAGGAAGACCTGAGTAAGGCCGAAGCGGAGAAGAAGGCCGCACAGGATAGGTCAACAAAGGCGAAGTCCGAGGCCGACGAGCTAACCAAGAAGGCGGAGGACAGCAAAGCCAGCGCAGTGAGCTCAACAAAGCGGCTCAAGGAGGAGAATGCGGCCGGCAAGGAGGCCAAGGCCCAGCACGCCGAGCACAAGAAGAGGGCAGAGGCTGCCAAGAAGGATCTCGATGCGGCCGACGAAGAGCGCAAGAAGGCCGTAGCCAAGATGGAGGAAGTAGTAAAGGCGAAGCAGGCCTACCAAAAGAGAGCCTCTGAGGAGAGGAAGAAGGCAGAGGGGCTTGAGGTCGAGATATCCCAGAAGAGGAAACTGATTGCGGACACGAACAAGAGGGCCGAGTCTGAGGCCAAGATAAAGGCGGATGCCGAGAAGAAGGCAGAGGCAGAGGCGGACGCCCACAATAAGGCCAAGGAAGACCTGAAGGAGGAGACCGAGAGGTGGAAGGAGGCCGAGAGGGGCCTCGGAAAGGCAACCGGGGAACGCAAGAAGTCCGAAACAGCGGCGGCAAAGGCCAAGGAGGCTAGGGAGTCGACGCACAAGGAGTACCTCGACGCCAAGCAAAACAGAATCGAGGCGGAGAACGCCGCCAAGCAGGAGGAGAGGGACCTGAAGGACGCGCAGAGACGCGCAGAGGCAGAGGCAAAGGCCAGGAAGGACCTCGAGGAAGAGATAGAGGACGAGGAGAGGCGCAGGAAGGTGGCCAAGGCCAAGAAGAAGGTCCTGGAGAAGAAGAAGCTCACCGCTGAGGAGCTGGCGAGGGAGGAGGCCAGGAAGCGGCAGGAAGCCAAGGACAGGGTGAAGAAGAAGGCAGAGAAGAGGAGGAAGCGGGCCGAGGAGGAGCGCCAGAGGAAGATGCTAGCCGCTTCCGAGGCAGAGCAATCCGCCGAAGTCACCAGGCTCGAGGTTGAGCTCAGGCTCAACGACCTGAAGGCGCAGGAGGACTCCATGACCAAGGAGGACTACATCAACGCGAGGATCAACATCAAGGCAATCACGGTCGACTTCGGGGTAATCGGCGAGGCCAACGGCCATGTCGACGACCTGCAGCAGATCGACGGAATCGACGACTCCCTGGAGAGGAGGCTCAACACTCTGGGGATATCGACCCTATCGCAGCTCTCCAAGATGGACGACGACATGAGCGACGTGGTGAACGACGCGATAGAGTACATGCCGGGAAGGATACGAAGGCAGCTGTGGGCGGAGCAGGCCCAGATACTCCTCGAGTAAGAAAGTAGACACCCCTATAGGGGTGTCTAAATCCGAAAAAGACGGTTTTCCTTGGATAAAATCAAAAGCGGAATTTGACGATAGCGTGAGCATGCGAGCGGAAGCAAGGCCACCGGTGCGGGCACTGGTGCTGGTCCTGCTGATGCTGGCTAGCACCCAGATGGCCCTCATGACATCCCTCGGCCCCCGGGACCTGGAGCTCGATGAGACGCCGCTCAGGTCGGAGACCTTGGACAACTCGGGAGTGGCTTTGATCGAGATCGGGGTCGACCACGCCTGCGTCATAGGGACGCTGAACCAGATGAAGTGCTGGGGGAGC
>CAZPNT010000105.1:0-4577 GCA_964588055.1 uncultured Candidatus Poseidoniales archaeon
CTATGTACCTGTTGGAAATCTCTAGAAAGTCAACTCCCTCTTCATTGGCAGCAGCGATTATCTTGTCATCTACGTCAGTGAAGTTCGTGATGTAATTGACTTCGAAACCCCTCTTGCGAAGCCATCTGACTATGATATCGAATGATACAGCCTGCCTAGCGTGTCCAATATGGCTAGGAGAGTATGGTGTTATTCCGCAAGCATATAGGCCGACTCTACCCTCTTCCAGAGTCACCAAGTCCCTCTTTTTACGCAATCGCGTGTCGAATACCCTGACTGCCACTACCTAATGACGTGGCACTTCGGACATCAACCCCTCGCTGCTTCAATTAGTGCAGAGAACAGTAAGTCATGCCCCTTTCGCTCTGGATGCCACTGAACTCCGATGCAGAATCGCTTGTCCCTTCTCTCCACTCCCTCGATTAGCCCATCGTGCTCCGCTCTCGCAGAAACCTCCAGGCTCCCTGCATCCGACACTCCTTGGTGGTGCAGGGAGTTAACAGTGAAAGAACTCCCCATTATGCTCGCTAATTGGGAATCGCCTTCCACGATCACTCCGTGTTCCGTCGATTTTCCGCTGAAACCGCCATGCCCCTCGTGTCCGGGAGTCGTGTCAAGATGCTGGTGCATCTTCCCGCCGTGTGCAATGCTTAGGATTTGCATGCCCCTGCAGATGCCCAATAGTGGGATGTCAATCTCAAGAGCCCTTTCGATTAGGCCCATCTCCGAATAGTCCTGCTCCGGGTAGAACTCAGTGGTCATCGGACCCGGCTCCTCATTGTAACTCGCCGGCGAAATATCCGGTCCCCCGGAAACAATCAACCCATCCACCGAATCCAGCAGGTCAGTCATGTCCCCTGCTGGAGGTATTATCATCGGCACCCCTCCGGCTTTGTCCACCATTGATACGTAAGCTGAAGGCAAGATTGCAGCATGCCTCTTCCAATTCCCGTATGTGGCCTCCTTCATGAAGCAGGTAATGCCAATTACCGGCTTCATTAAACCACCGAAGACTCTCTTTCCAGCCTAGCATGCTTGAACGATTTAACCCCTACAAAAGTGAAAGACACCCCAACCAGGAGTAGGAGAAGATGCGACACAATCCCAAGCCAAGACATGCCGTCAAAATTGGTTGCTATTCTAGCTCCTGCCACCGCCATAATCAGAGCTATTACCATGCATGCATGCATGTAGTGGTGCCTGTTGGAAGGATTGCTTCCGGACAGGACTCCAAGTAGGAGCATCGGAAATCCGAAGAAAGCTGGAATCAAGGCCGTAATTGATGGAGGATCCGCACTCTGGATGAAATATGCAAGCACCCCCCAGGCCGATATAATGCCGCCACTCATTATTGCGATATGGGGTACGGTCATCCCGAACACTCTGAACTCCGAACTCACGAGGCTTCGGTGAGAGGTCAGATTAATGATTGTCTCGACTAAAGAACTTGAAATCTAATACGGTAAATTGAGACTATGATTGCCCGTGAATCTCTTTGTCCTTCGCCACAATCTGTTCCCAGAGGAGCTCTGCAACGTCCATTACTTCCATCTCCGCTCCAACAGAGTCAAGACCATCCTTCACCATTATCGAACAGAAAGGACACCCGACGGCTACTGTATCGCAACCAGTCTCTGCTAGCTCCTTTGCTCTGATTTCATTAACACGCTTGTCAGCATCCTCCTCCATCCACATCTGTGCACCCCCGGCACCGCAGCAGAAGGAATCTTTCCCGCTCTTCTCAGTCTCAACATCAACTCCCCCAATTACACTTCTAGGTTCGTCTATGATCCCGCCAATTCTTCCTAGGTAGCATGGATCGTGGAAGGTTACGCTCCTACCATTCTTTTCAACCTCCGGGAGCTTCCCCTCCTCCTGTAATTTTGCCAATATCTCGGAGTGGTGGTATACTTCCAACTCCTCTCCTCCATAGTCGGCGTACTCTTTACCCAGTGTGTGGAAGCAATGGGGGCAAGAGGCAATTATCCTCTTGACACCCAACTCTTGGAATGTCATCAAATTGGTTTCGGCTAGCATCTGGAAAAGGTATTCGTTACCGGCCCTCCTTGCCGGATCTCCCGAGCAACCTTCCTGCATTCCTAGTATCCCAACGTCCAGGCCTGCTTCCTTCAGAAGTGAGATGGTTGATCTGGCTACCTTCTGGTTTCGTTCATCAAAGCTCGCTGCACATCCCACGAAATAGATGTATTCGGCTGGCTCACCGACCTTGACATCTAGATCAGAGGCCCAATCTGCTCTCTCATGCTCACCGAACCCGTATGGATTTGATGCGGACTCGATGTTCCCCATGGCAGTATTGAGTATTTCGGGGTACTCCATCGTCTCCATCATTGCATTCCTTCTAAGATCAGTTAGTTTTGGAACATGCTCGATGTAAAGGGGGCAGACATCCACACAAGCGTTGCAAGTAGTACATGCCCAAACTGCCTCATCTGTTATCCTCTGCATCATTGTCTCTTCAGGAGTCTCACCCGAAAGGAGCAGGGGCGCATGCTCGTTTGCGTAGTTTCTGACGTCATGTATTACTTGCATCGGGTTTAGCCCCTTCCCAGAAGCGTATGCAGGACAGACGTCTTGGCATCTAGCACAGGAGGTACAAGACCACCCATCAATTAGCTGCCTCCATGTGTACTGCGTGTAAGTGCTAACCCCGAATGAGTCTATGTCTAATTCCTCTAGCGGTACCGCCAGGCCATCCTCTCCGGTAGCAAGAGGGCGCATCTTTGCTTCAGGTCCTGTGTCGTGAAAGAACACGTTCGGCACTGCCATCACCAAATGCATGTGCTTTGAAAGCGGGATGAGGAATAGGAAGACGGAAATTGCCATCATGTGCAACCAATAAGCCGCTACAACGGTGCTATCAGATAGTCCATAGAGGCTGAATTGATGTCCTATGGGCTCCCAGAAAGGACTAGGCTCTTCCTTGGATTCTATCATGAATGAAGTTGTGGTGATCGTGAAAATGAGTAGCAGGATTACATTCCCTTCCAATTGCGACTTTCCCTTCAGCTTCTCAGGAGTGAAAACTACACGTCGAGCCAATGCGGCAACACATCCAATAAGTGCCATTGTGTAACCTAGTTCTACCATTCCGTTCCAAGGACCAACCAGTATTCCAGGCAATAATTTCCCAGAGAATGCATTAGCCGTAGCCAGATCGAACATGTCCGATGCCAGCATCAGGAAGCCCCAGAACATCAGGACGTGCATAGTCCCAACAACACGGTCTCTGAGAACCTTCTTCTGCCCCAGCCACCCGACAATGAACTCCTTGACTCTCGGCCCCCACGAGTCAAATCTCGAGTCAGGCGCGCCAATCATTACTAGACGCGTGGCCTTCTGTACCTGATAGGCAAAGAAACCGATGGACAGACCGCCCATCAGGAGCAATATCATCCAACCATCTAGCGGTCCGTAAGTCTGCAAAAGGGGGTGCTTCATTGGGACTCACCGGGGCTTACTGGAACTCACGTCTACAAACAAGACCTTGAAACAACCGCTAAACAGGCCAACACTCATGTCCTAATGTCCCGGCCAAAGGATATGCCGAGCGCCTTCGCCCCTGGCAAGTGCATCCTTTTCGGGGAGCATGCGGTTGTCTTCGGCCACCCAGCGGTCGCTGTGGCTATCGAGCAGGGAGTTAGGGTTACTGTGAAAGAGTCACAAGAGTGGAGGCTTGAGGGCTCAAAATTTGAACCTTACAGGCATCCTCACATTTCACACATTATCCAGAACATCTTCCAGTATGACGGACCTCCTCTAGATATTGATGTGGAGAGCTCCCTTTTCTCCGCAGCAGGGATGGGCTCTTCCGCTGCCCTGTCCAACTCTTTCGGGGCTGCAATGCATTCTCATCTGAATCCAGGAACCCCCCTTGATCGAGTTAAATTAGCAAAAATGGCCCATTCTGCAGAGGCAACAGCACAGAAGGGCAGGGCTAGCCCGACTGACACAGCAACCAGCGCTCTAGGTGGCTGTGTCGTGGTTTCAGGCACCCCGGTCCATGGTACAAGGCACGTTTTCGATACTAGCTTGGAGACTCCCGAGGGGTCGCGGAATTGGGCAATCAACGTTGTTGACCTCCCCTCAGATATAGAGGACGTGTGGCTTGTTTTGGGGTACACTGGTAAAGGATCTCCAACAGGCAGAATGGTTGCCAAGGTCGCGAATCTTATTTCTGAGGTCCCAGAAAGGATGGAGGAAATGGAGGCAATTTCGAATATTACAAGAGCAGGATTGGCGGCCCTGGCTGCAGGAAATTTGGAGGGCTTGGGTATGGCAATGGATGCGTGCCATGACAGCCTCAAGAGGTTGGAAGTCAGCACCACAAAGTTAGATCGCATGGTTATTGCCGCTAGGCCCCATTCACTGGGGGCTAAACTGACCGGTGCGGGAGGTGGGGGGTGCATGGTGGCCCTTACTCAAGATCCGGCAAGGGTTTCCGAGGCCATTGAGGTAGCTGGGGGGAGGCCTCTTTCAACAAAATTAGGGGCTCAGGGCGTTGGTATCCTATAGGTCAATAATGCAAAAAGAAGACCCGCCATCCTCACCTTTCT
>CAZPNT010000106.1:0-4572 GCA_964588055.1 uncultured Candidatus Poseidoniales archaeon
GATGCGGCGAGAGAGGTAACTAGATGACCGAGGTTCTAGACGAGTTCCCCCACTTGATAGACCCCAACACCAACAAGCCTCTGATGAACAGGACGGTGATGATAGCTAACACATCCAACATGCCTGTAGCTGCTAGAGAGGCATCCGTTTACACCGGTGTCACGATTGCTGAGTACTTCCGTGACATGGGGTACAATGTGGCCCTAATGGCCGACTCAACAAGCAGATGGGCAGAGGCAATGAGGGAGATTTCTTCCAGGTTGGAAGAGATGCCCGGGGAGGAGGGCTATCCGGCCTACCTTTCCAGCAGACTAGCAGAATTCTATGAGAGAGCGGGGAGGGTGCAGACCCTCTCTGGCGAAGACGGTTCGGTTTCAGTAATTGGAGCCGTTTCCCCACCGGGCGGGGATATTTCGGAACCAGTGAGCCAAGGAACTCTTAGGATTGTCAAGGTTTTCTGGGGGCTTGATGCCGGTCTCGCTAGGCAAAGGCACTTCCCTGCTATCAATTGGCTAAGTTCTTACAGCCTATATCCCCAAGCTCTGGACCATTGGTATAGGGACAACATTGCTTCGGACTTCCCAGAAGTGAGGACGGAGATCAGCACCCTGCTTCAAGTAGAGGCTGAACTCCAGGAGATTGTGCAACTAGTCGGTTCTGATGCCCTGCCAATCGATCAGCAATTGACTTTGGAAGTTGCCAGGATGATCAGAGAGTTCTTCCTGCAGCAAAACGCTTTCCATGATGTGGACACGTATAGCGATCTGAAGCTCCAATATGACATGGCAAAGGCAATTCTAGCCTTCCAAGAGGAGGCAAAGAAGGCTATAGCAGGAGGAGCACAGCTTGAGGATGTTGTGAACGTTCCAGCGAGGACTGATCTCATGAGAGGGCGTTTCGAAGAGGGTTATGACGAAAAAATTGGAGAGTTGGTGTCTGAGATGGGCAAGCAAATTTCTGCTAGCATGGAGGCAAACTGAGGTGATAGAATGAGTGGAAAGGAGTATAGAACAATTACAGACGTAAAGGGACCACTAGTGTTCCTAAACAAGACTGAGCCTGTCTCTTACGGAGAGATTGTGCAACTGAGACTGAGCGACGGTTCGATGAAGAACGGACAGGTTCTGGATACATCTGATGATCAGGTAATCGTGCAGGTTTTCGAAGGGACGGCATCAGTAGACAGGCAGACAGGAGTAAAGTTCCTCGGTGACGTTTTCAAGCTTCCAGTTAGCAAGGGGCTAATTGGGAGAATCCTAGACGGAGCTGGAAGGCCGAGAGACGGTGGTCCAGAAATCGTCGCAGACGAGATGGCCGACATCATTGGAGCGGCAATAAACCCATACTCGAGGCAGAGCCCTGAGTCATTCATCCAAACAGGAGTCTCGGCTATTGACGCCTGCACATCGCTGGTTCGTGGACAGAAACTACCAATCTTCAGTGCAAGTGGATTGCCTCACAACGATATCGCCCTGCAGATTGCTAGGCAAGCTAAGCTAGTCGATAGCGATGATGACTTCGTCGTAGTTTTCTGCGCAATGGGAATCACTGCGGAGGAGTACAATTTCTTCGTGCACGACCTGGAGAGGACGGGCGCACTGGAGAATGCAGCTCTCTTCGTAAATCTGGCTGATGACCCTGCTGTGGAGAGATTGATTACCCCTAGACTAGCACTCACTGCCGCAGAGTACCTGGCATTCGAGCACGACTACCACGTACTGGTGATTTACACCGACATGACGAACTACTGTGAATCGCTTCGTCAGATAGGTGCTGCTAGAGAAGAGGTCCCTGGAAGGAGGGGTTACCCCGGATACATGTACACTGATCTAGCAATGCTATACGAAAGGGCCGGATTGGTGAAAGGGAAGAAGGGGTCAATCACGCAATTCCCGATTCTGACAATGCCTGGAGACGATATCACGCACCCTATTCCCGATCTATCGGGATACATCACAGAGGGCCAGATTGTTATCTCGAGAGAGTTGCACCAGAAAGGGATTTACCCTCCGATCAACGTACTCCCATCGCTAAGTAGGCTGATGAATGCGGGAATTGGTCCTGGGAAAACTCGTGAAGACCACAAGTCCGTTTCTGATCAGTTATACGCAGCGTATGCACAGGGAAGAGAGCTAAGGGGCCTCGTGGCAATTGTCGGAGAGGATGCGTTGAACGAAAGGGACCTCCAGCTTCTGAAGTTCGCTGATATCTTCGAGGACCAGTTCCTCAGACAGAGCAGGGACGAGGACAGATCAATACAGGAGGGGACACTGGACCTAGCATGGAACCTACTCTCCAACATTGACACCAAGTACCTAGTAAGGCTAGACCAGAAATGGATTGACAAATACCACCCAACGGACAAGAAGAGCGAGTAGATCGGAGGAAAAACCATGGCACTGGACATTAAACCCACCAGATCTGAGTTAATCAACCTCAAGAGGAGGATTAAGCAGACGTCCAGTGGATACAACCTTCTGAAAATGAAGAGAGACGGCCTATTCCACGAATTCCGAACCTTGCTTTCCGAGATGATTGCAGCCAGAGAGGAGTTGGTTGTGACATACAGAGATGCGCTACAGGCGATCAACCTAGCCTCCTCAATAGAGGGTGGTTTGGCTGTTAAGAGTGCTGCAATTGCAGCTTCGAAGCATCCAGAGGTAGAGGTATCGAGAAGGAATATCATGGGAGTAGTGGTCCCCAAGGTCGAAGGTCAGAATCTCAAGCTCTCCGCAGAGGACAGGGGTCTCGGAATGGTCGGAGGATCCCCATACATTGACGAGGCGGCTGATGCTTATTCCCTCTTGGTGGAGAAGGTCGTTAAGGCGGCTGAGATGGAAGCGACCCTGAAGAGACTTCTGGAAGAGATTGAGGCAACAAAACGGAGGGTTAATGCTCTCGAATTCAAGGTTATTCCAGAGATGAAGGAGGCTCAGACATTCATCCAACTAAGACTTGAGGAAATGGAGAGGGAGGAGACTTTTCGCCTCAAGCGCTTCAAAAACAAGTGAGTTGTTCGAGAGCAGGGGTAAAATCTGACATCCTGCGGGGATGGTCAGGAGGTGAGCATCGTGCCAGAGAAGATTCTGATTGACACAGAGACGTGGGGGACGAGTGAGCTTCTGGAGGTAATTGCCTCGAGGTTCTTCGAACTTGGTAGCGAAGGGGGGCACCCCAATTCCTGGGAAGTAAGGGGGTTAGACGGAAAAGAAGTTGGTCATCAGTTGGAACAACTCAACATCCACTTGGACAGTATGGGTTTGGTCGGTTCACTCGAAGATACCAACCCCCCCATTCTAACCGTTTCTCGACTTCCCCCCGGAAGCAATGTGATGGAAAGTTACCAAGGGGCTCTGATGTGGGCGGTCATGTCTGTCTTCATCACTATCGTTGGTTCACATTGGGTTTCCGAATACGACTATGCGGGGGATTCAGCGGGAAATAGCGAGATCGCACAATCTCTACTATTTTTCACACTGCCCATTATAGTCACCCTCTCCATAGCTAGTTATTGCAGGGTCCTAGTAGCTAGACGATTCGGGATAGAAATAGGACACATCGCTCCAATCGTATTTCCGATTCCCACTTGGTGGCCATTCGGAATCGTTGGTGCTCTGGGACAGAGGAAACTGGACTTGGTTCCAATGCCATCTAGAAGAGCTCTAGGTTCCATAGAGTTGGCAGTCCCACTGGTACTATTCATTTCGGGTAGTTTTCTGACTGTAATTGGTCTCATTCTTACACCAAGCATTCCACCTTCACTAATAGGCCCCCCTACAGTCTTTGAGACGAATCTAATCTCTGGATCGCTGGCTGAGTCTTTGCTGGGGGATCATTTGGAAATCCGCCTCCAATGGTTGCATCCAATTGGAATTTCCGGAGTAGGGCTATCCCTAGTTGGTTGGATAATGATGCTTCCAATACCTGGCCTTCCCGGGGATAGGTTGCTTCATGCAATTATTGGCCCCTCAGAAATGAGGGGCGGGGGGACACAGACCTCAATCTTCCTAATCGTACTCTTCGCTATGGTGGTGGTTTTTGCTACTGCTCAATGGACCCCATGGGTCTTCCTTGCCTTCGTGGCTGCATGGCAGCGTTTCAACCCGGATAGTCTTCCCCAGCCAATTATCCTTGACGAACAAGCTGGATTGGATGAGAGATTCAAGAGTCGTTTCGTAGCAATCGCGAGTGTAATTCTTCTGGCAGGACTGCCGGGATCAGTTCCCTCGTACGAGATGGAGGACTACATTGCGGGCATATCCTCAGAGAAGTGGCCGCAAGAGGTGCAATTCTCAGGAGGCGTCGAACAAGTAATCTTGCTACATCTGGAGCCAGAAGGGGTGATGCCTGTCTCCGGTTGGCTGCAGATGAGGTTAGAGGGTGCACAAGCTGAAGATTGGATTCTCACCGACAATTGTTCTGATTTAGGTGATCCTTGTCGTTTCGATGGAGTTTCGCAGTCTGAAACCAATGATTTACAAATCTCGATTACACCTCCAGAGCAGAATTTCTCGAAGCACCTCCTCAAGATACTAGTCGAGGTCTCAGGCTTCGAAATGGAACATGAAATCT
>CAZPNT010000107.1:0-4570 GCA_964588055.1 uncultured Candidatus Poseidoniales archaeon
TTACTCATGACACGACTCAAGGACAGGCAGTTAAGAATACGAACGATGAATTCGCCTCATGGGACTCTGTTGTTGGGTAAGATTCAGAGGCCGATCTCGGAAATGAGCACCCTAACGGAGTCTCTTATTGCATCCTCGGACATCGCTGTTGGTTCGAAGCCGCTGTCAAGTAGTTTGGTCACGTCTAGGTAGGTCTTGGGGACGTCACCGGCCCACCCCCTCTTCCCTCCCGTGTACTCTATCTCCACACCTTCTAGGCCGCTCTCTTCTACTACTATCTGAGCTATCTTCGAGACGGAGCATGTATCGCCAGTGCCCAGGTTGTATAGGACTGATCCACCTTCGTCCATCTCTATTATGTGGAGCATTGACTTAACACAGTCGTGTGCAGACATGTACGACTTCTCCTGCCTTCCATCGCCCAATACCTCGAGCCTTCTAGGGTCACTCTTGAGCTTGTGAATGAAGTCGAAGATCACCCCATGCGTCCCCCTGGACCCAACTATGTTGGCAAATCGGTGTATGAAGCCCTTAGCTCCAAATGTACCCACCCAAGCCGTGATCAACGACTCGCTAGCTAGTTTTGACGCCCCGTATAGAGAAATGGGCATCACTGGCCCGTAATCCTCTGGAGTGGGCATTTCGCTCGCCTCCCCATAAACTGCTGAGGAGGATGCAAAGGAGATTCTCCCCACTCCCTTCAACCGCATTGCCTCGAGAACGTTGTAGGTGGCAACGGTCCCTTGCTTGAGGTCGGTATCAGTAACCTCTGTACCGAGTCTGATATCGGGGTTCGCAGCAAGATGGTGAACAGTATCGACACCTTCCATCGCCGAGATAACCGCATCTTTGTCGAGCAGATCCCCATTGCAGATCTCCACAGAACCACTTCCCTTGTGGTGCGATAGGAACTCCTCTCTGCCACTGCTGAAGTTGTCTAGGACTCTCACTTTCTTGCCCTGTTCGACCAGAGCGTCGACTAGGTGCGAGCCAATGAAACCAGCCCCTCCGGTGACAAGCTCCATGAAACGCGGCTATGCATTACCCACTTGAGTTCATCGCTATACCGTCACCGAGCTAGTGTTCGTTAATCGCCCTCTCTGGATGATGCCCATGCGAACGCTTCATTTGGCTTGGGTCGGGGAAAGGTAGCGTGACCTCTGCCGGTGGAAGACCCCAGCAAGACGAGGAGCTGGTTTTCTGGTCCTGGTTCTTCGACAGAATTAGCCCAATTACCAACCAGATTTCCAGTTTCAGAGATGCAGTTGGAAATAGCGCAGTTGGAGGGATAATGGATACTGCAGGGCAATTGCTCAATGATATTTCCGACACCGCCCAAATTGCCGTACAGAGGACAGTAGAGCTGACCTACAGTGCCATTCTTAGGAGCCCAGCATATCTCATCGTGACTCTGCTTCTGGCTTCGGCATTGATCGGTTGGAGGGCTGAGGACTTCGAGCACCAGATCAATGGTGATGTGGAGATATACCTTCCCGATGGAGCGAACTCTACATTGTTACTGAATGAGGTAAGAGAACAATGGGCTACTGACATCGTGATCCTTTATGTCCAGACAAACAACGCAGCCATCGGAAGTAAACATGGTAGCGAAAACATCACAGACGCAGAGATTCTTAATCAGATATCCTGGATCGAGGGTGACGATAACAATGCCGATGCAGGCGGATATGGAAGGGGATTGGACTACAACAAGGAGGATCGTGGCTCTCATTCCTGCTCCAGTCCGATGAGCGGCTGCGACGGCGTAGTCTGGATATTATCTCCGGCACAGATTGTGAAAGAGGCAAACTCCACTGACTACCGCTTCTCTTGTGCAGTAGAGAAATACGGCCTCCCGGGTTCCGACGGGGACTGCACCTTGGCTAGTCAGAATCCCAACGAGGGCTACTCTATTCCTCAGGGGGATGGGGCCCAGGATAGGATCGATAGCTACGTCGAGAACTCGGGTGAGTTGTTCTCAAACTTCGTTAGAGACACAAACAACGACGGGATATGGGACACTGGGGTGATAATTATGGGCATTTCCTTCGATATGACCAATACTGACATCACTCCGAGGACAGATCTCAAGACGGGGGATGAAATCAGGGACCACAAGGCGTTCATTGCTTACGTGAAAGCACTCCTTTCCTCCGATCCAGCTTGGAATAACTGCCCTCTCTGCTTCGAGGTTTACGATGAAGTCTGGACTATGGACAAGGAACGATCGGACAAGATACCACAGAGGAAAGCAGTAACCGTTACCGGACTTACTCCTGTCCTGCATGACGTTTCGGACTCCATATACCAGGCGCTGAGATACACAATGCTTCCGGTTAGCCTTGTGCTCGTCGGGCTGACGATGTTCATTCTTCACAGAAGTTGGAAGGTAATCGTAATCTGCGGGACCCCCATTGCGATGAGCCTGGCGGTTACCTTCGGATCCACCGTTCTCTTCGATATCATGCTAACTCCGATGATCATCTCGGCAGGCCCAATACTGGTAGGACTCGGAGTTGACTATTCCCTACACCTTACAAACAGGATTGAGGAGAACAGAACCGATATTCTGAAGAAGATGGAGGATGACGCCTGGGCATCCAAGAGGGATGGAATCGAGGTCCCAGAACCAGACCCTTTCGACCCCCAGATTAGCCTGACTGCCAATGTCAGAGCAGCAATGACCACAGGGAACGCGATATTCCTATCCGCGTTGACTACGATAGTCGGATTCAGCGTGCTGATGTGGCACAGCCTCGTCCCGATTGAACCAATGAGGACCGTGGGGAAGACCCTTCTGATAGGCATCTCAACCACATTCATCATCTCTATGCTGATGGTCCCCGCATGGATCGAACTCCTCCGCTATCGGAAGGGGGACTCGGATAGCCTGTTCAAGAGGGGGGTAGTAGACTCTTCTAGGAGAAAGAGAATTGTCGAAGAGAGGGAGTCAAGGACCCGAGAAACTCCCTGGAAGAAGAAAAGCGAAGACTCGGCCATCGACACATCAGACGTTTTCGGAACAATCCTAGGAGTAAATAGCCTGTTCTTCTACTTCGTTTCGACGGTCATTTTCACTGGAGCTCTGTTCATACTTACCGACACAACAAATCTAGAACTATCAAATTCAAACCTACTAATTCTGGGATTCACCCTATCCACAACGCTGACCTTCTCACTGCTTGATGAGTTCTGGGAATCAGTAGGTAGAGTCCCTCTCAAGGCTACCCTGTTGGTCATTCTCGTGTCTAGTCTAGCTACAGTCTGGGGGGGAATGATGTTCAAGGAGCAGTTGGGCAAGGACATCACCGGTTCCTCCGATGAGGTCCCTCCCAATCTGGAGTCTTACGAGACGCTTAGGGAGTACAGCATAGTTTTCGAGGGAGGCCAGACAAACATGTTCATCGTAGACGCCACCGATTACGTGACTGAGAACGACACAGCACCGATTAGAGATTTACCAATCCTTGATTCTATTGAGAGAATGCAGACTATTAGGATAGACAATGTGGAGAATACAACCACCATAAGCCTAGTAAACATACTGAAGGCCATACATGTAGATGTCGAGATCGCCAGCCTCGAGTTATACGATCAGAGCCTCTGGGACCTTATTCACGACGAGTGCTGGGACGAGTCCTCAAACCCACTCCGTCCAGACTGCTGGCCGTACTCTGTAAGCAGCAGGGAGGACATGGTCAACATAGCATTTGACACCCTTAGCCCCGAAGTTCGATCCATGCTGATGAACTCGGATGACGGGGACGGGGAGACGAAGACGCTGGTCTACGTGAACCAGCCCTACATCAACCTGGCAGTGGCCGGTGGTTTGAGGGATACCATAGATGGCCACCTAGATGAAGGCGGATGCTCCGATGCCCTAAGATGCGGTGCACTCGGTATAGAGGGCGTCTACAACTCACTCCTCACAGGGGGGCTCCCTGTTTCCCTTGACATCAATGACGGGATCCATGAGGCCCAGTCAAAGACCACTGTAGCCACGATGCTGATACTCCTTCTGGTTATGGCTATCCTGTTCCGATCGATAAGGCTTGCATTTTTCACTATGACAGCAGTGGGGGTCGTCGTTCTATGGCAACCAATCCTGATGTGGTTCTACAAGGTCAATGTCAACGTATTCACAGCAATGATCGGCACTCTTGTTTTCGGCATTGGTGTTGATGACTCTATCCACATCATAGATCGAATCAAGGACGAGAGAGAGACTCCCGCTGGAATTCAAAAGTCTGTTTCCAGGACGGGGAGGACGATTTTCGAAACCACAGCGACGACTTGCACTGGCTTGGCCGCGGGACTCTTCGTTGGAATCCCGGGCCTACAGAACTTCTTCGTGCTGATGATGCTACTTCTGGTCTTGGCCCTCCTGACCAGCTCCATCCTACTTCCTAGCCTGATAGTAGCCTATCACGAACTATCTCATGCGCTTAGAGGCAGGTTCGGAACATGGCAGGACTACGACGAAAGCGGCTCTGTCGTAGATTCCGACCCGATAGACGCAGTCGTCTTCCGATAGTTCTGGCGAGGGTGCAGGGAGTAAGCCCCTTTCTGT
>CAZPNT010000108.1:0-4513 GCA_964588055.1 uncultured Candidatus Poseidoniales archaeon
GGGGCCGAGAAGCAAAGGATTTGAAAAATATGGCAAATGAAGGAAAATACGTAATACACGCAACAATCAGAGTCGATGGGACCGTAGCACGAAAAGACGTCGTCGGTGCCATTTTCGGCCAGACCGAGGGACTTCTCGGAGAAGGACTACAGCTCAGGAAACTCCAGCAGACAGGGAGAATCGGCCACGTGGATGTGAGTTTGAACAACCACAAGGGACGAGTCCAGGGCACTCTAGAAGTCTCTTCATCGATAGATCAGGTTAGCACTGCAGTAATCGGTGCTGCACTGGAGACTATTGACAGAATAGGACCATGCAAGGCGGTAATCAAGGTAAAGCAGATTGAGAACATTAGGTCTGCTAAGAGGGACCACGTCATCGATAGGGCTAAGCAACTTCTCCTGGGCATCGTCAACTCTGCATCTGGTGAGTCGAAGAACATCCTCGACGAAGTAAGAGCAGTTCTGACACTGGACACCGAGATAGACTACCAAGAGATGACAGCTGGCCCAAATGTGAAGAACTCGGACGCGATAATCATCGTCGAGGGAAGGAACGACGTTCGAAACCTCCTGAAGTACGGGATAAACAACGCTATCGCAACCATGGGTTCGGGAATAAAGCCGGAACTCGCAGATTTGGCATCCAAGAAGAAGACAGTTACTGCTTTCTTGGATGGGGACCGAGGAGGAAAACTTCTGCTCATGGAGATCAGCGGCACACTAGGGAAGTCACTGACACATGTCGCCTTTGCTCCACAGAGTAGAGAAGTGGAGCACTTAGAGGGCAAGGTTGTCACAAAGTGCCTAGGTCAGAAGGAACCAGCATCTAAGGCAGTTGCACGGATTCAGACGGAGATTCAGAAGGATGATGATGCATCCGTTGGGAAGGGAAAACCAGCTATGGAGGCCCCCGAAGAAATAAAGGAATGGGCTCCAATGATGGATGGCCTGAAGAGAAACTACACGGTAATCGTTCAGGCCGATGGAAGCGGATCGAATCCCATTAGTGCAAAGGACCTCGAGTCACAACTGGGTGAAACTGAAGGAGCCCAAGGCTTGGTTTTCTCAGGAAAGGTCACTGACAGGATTCACGAGCTAGCCTCAGGAGCAGGGATAACCAACGTCGTAGGTAAGACAGTGGGCCCCCAGTCTTTGAAACTAGGAGTACAAGCATACTCAATAAAAGACCTAGAATGAGATGTATAGGCACGTTGCTTGGCTGGTCTTTAACCCGCTGATAATGGCCACCTGAAGTGCATGCATAGCAGAAGCCATCAAAAGTCTCTCATCCCCGCTGGGGCCGATGCAAGAGACCACCATGGCCATTTTGACTCTCTATGGGGTTCTTTCCATCACTATTATCACACTATGGATCAAGCATAAGTCTGTACTTAGGCAGAGACACAAGCTCGCATCTAGACTAGGTTCGATGAAGGGAAACCTGACGGAGACTTCAGAGAGATTGGATCTGCTTTCAAGAGGCGTCGACACCATTCTTTCCGATGCTCCGGAGGTTCATGAGCTACTGGGTGTGCACAAGTCACTGGAGGCAGCCGAGTCCTTGTTGTTCAACCAAGGGATTCCTGTAAGCAATAGCGAGTCATGTGCGATCGCCAGTCACGCAGCCAAGTCTTTGCTGGGCCACTATGAAGGGACCGATCCGGAAGAGGAGCTCGGGATAGTCCAGGGACTAAAACCGCTATCTAAGAGATTAGCAGCAATTCTCACAGAGGCCGAGATGAAGGCTGAGGACATCGAACTGTCAGCGAACGAGCATAGAAGATTGGGCGAGCTTTTCCACTCCGTTGAAAGATTCGATTGGGCAGCAGACTGCTATCAGAGAGCAAATGACTTGGATCCAGAGGATGAGGCTGCTCTTAGGTCTCTTTCGGATATCCAGAGGAAGAACGGAGACCTCGAGTCTCTCGATAGGACTCTGGAAAGACTGCTTGCAATAGTACCCGATGACATAGGCCTCCTAAACGAACAGCTAGTCCTCCTCGATGGCGGGGAAGACGAACGCTTCAGCCGAAACAGGAAGAGGCTAGAGGGCCTAGGAGCTACTAACCCCCTCTCGGTTGAGGACGGCGAGTTATCCGAAATCGCCCGGAGAGCAAGAGACTCGGACAGCGAGGGCTCTTACATGTCTGAAACCGCCCCGAGGTTGGTCGAAAAGGCAGCCAAGCAACTGATGCTTGGAGATTTCAGACCAGCTTTGGAGTCAGTAGAGTCCGCAATCAAGAGGGATCAGAATTTCGGACAGGCGTGGCTGCTGAAGGCTAGGCTAGTCGCCGCTGACCGAGGCTCAATGAAGGAAGCCTTGAAATGCCTACGTAGAGCAAATGCATTGGGCGAGTACACGGTCATTATAGAGTCAGAGATACTGGAAAACGATGGTAGAACGGATGCCTCAATAGAGGTTCTAGAAGAGCATCTGCTCAACTCCCCAGGAGACTCAGAGGCTAGGGGGAGACTTAGCCAGCTTTGGCTGGGAAGTGGATCGGTAGACTCCGCTGGTCAGACGCTAGAAGAGGCGCCGGAGGACTCCTGGAACTCTGCCACCCTACATGTAATGAAGGGAAGACTAAACCTAGTTGACGCGGATCATCATCGCGACGAAACTGGCAAGATCGACCCAATACCAGTAATCGATGCCCTCATCTCTTTCGACCGGGCAATTGAGATTGATAGGGAATCGGGACTCGCATGGCTTGGGAGAGCTAGGGCACTCAGGTACCAAGGTGCCTTCGACGAGGCAGAAGTTGCCCTGGTGAGAGCACGGCGACTCATTCCAGAACACCCATCCATTTCCCTAGAAGAGGCACAACTATTCCTAGAGATTGGAGATATGGAGCAGGCCAACGCCCTGACTCTGGAGGCAACAACTACTCTGAAGAACAACCAAACCGTCCCGTTCATCAGGGGGATTATCGCTGCCAAGCATGGCCGCTTGAAAGAGGCAATCAAGCTATTCTCGGAAACTCTACATTTCGATCCAAAACATTCCAGGGCCAGACTAAACAGATCATCAGCAGCCCTTCTCTGTGATGATCTGGCCATGGCACTGGACGATGCCAACATCTTGGTCGAGGAACGACCCAATCACGAACTAGCACGTTTGAGGAAGTCGGAGATTCTGATGAACCAAGGAGACTGGGAAAACGCCGAATCCGAACTCAGAGAGCTCCTCAAGTTGAACCATAACCATTCAATGGGACTAGTCCACTTGGGAACCTGCATGATAGCAATGGGCAAGTCCGAACAGGCGGAGAAACCCCTAAACAAAGCAATAGAGACAAACCCCGAACTGTCCGAGGCCTGGTACCAAAGAGGGCTCCTGTATCTAGACTTTGGAAGATCTGAGGAAGCAATTTCCGACTTCGAGGAGGCTGTGAGGACAGACCCACAGCACCTAGATGCAAGGCTCCGAATCGCTGCCATCCTTCATGAAGGGGGGGACGTAGATAAAGCCGCTACAGCTTGGCGCAAGGTCCTCGACATCGATCCCCAGCATAGACTGGCTAGGAGGAGATTAGAGGAGTGCCGAGAGAGAATCACCTCCAAGAGGGAAGCCCTCATTCCAAAGGATTGAACAGCACCCTACTGTGACGCCAGCACATGCACTCTCCGCAGACGATAGAACCGGGCACCGAGGCACCGGATTTCGAGCTTCCGAACGCAAACGAAAACTCAGGAGGGGCACGACTCTCTCTCAACGATGCAATGGGTGAGAATGGCGCTGTAGTCTTCTTCACCTGCAACCATTGCCCATACGTAGTTGGGTCAGAGCCTAGGATAGAGAATGCGGCAAAAGCTGCTAGGAGCAAGGGCCTAGGTTTCGTCGGCATAAACTCCAATGATCCAGTCAAGTACGAATCGGACTCATGGCAGAACATGGTAAAGAGGGCCAACAAGGGAATGTCATACCCATACCTGCATGACTCCACGCAGGAAGTCGCCATTTCCTATGGAGCCGAGAGGACTCCGGAGTTCTATCTCTTGAACACCTCGTCAGTCGTGGTTTACAGGGGGAGACTGGATGACTCCCCTAGGGACCCATCCCACGCCACAACTTCCGAACTAGAGGACGCGATAGACGAGCTTGTCTCCGGTATGGCGGTGTCAGTGCCAAGGACCGAGAGCATAGGATGCTCGGTAAAGTGGAAGGCATAGGTGCTAGTTTGGCAATGGGTCTCCCCGCGAGGGTATTCTACACGATAATGCGACTGGCCCCATCTGGAATCAGGATGAGAATGTGGAGGGGGCTCTATCAGAGGATGGCACGTTCCCAGAAGGACTCCAACTTCCGCTTCATGAACTATGGATTCACAGATGGGAAAGAACTCCAACTCTCCAATGAGGATGAGGCGGACAGGCTGTTTATCCAACTATACAACATGAACATAAGGGACGTCGAGATTGAGGGCAAGGAGGTCCTTGAAGTCGGCTCTGGAAGAGGAGGGGGCGCTAGTTGGATAGCAAGGACATACAGACCGAAATCTCTGGTGGCT
>CAZPNT010000109.1:0-4511 GCA_964588055.1 uncultured Candidatus Poseidoniales archaeon
ACTTGATTGTCGGGTCGCCGTGGTTGAACTCGTGCAAGAACTCGGGCAGGGGGAATCCTAGGAACCACTCTATCATCTTCAGTGTCAGGAAGAGAACAGCTAGGAACCATGTTGTCCCTAGGTATCGGGTGATCTTCCTCCTCCTGACTTCCTCGTCGATGTCCTTCTTCTTCGCGTACCGCAGTGCCTGCACTATTGTGAACGAGGAGATGATCAGGGCGAAGGTGTTTATCGCTCCCGGGGCTATGTGGAACCAGCTCGATGCGATCAGGTGGCCAGCTGGCTCGAAGCACGTCACGGCCGTTCCCTCGACCCACTCCCCGGAATGGAAGACGGTCTCGCAGTTTGGAATTCCGAGCCTGTACCTCATGTATGTGCTGAACAGGGAGGTGAAAACCATCATCTCAGACATGAGGAACATCCACATCGCCACCTTCCTGATGTCTATGTTCTGGAACGGCGTTCCGGTGGACTTGGGCTCGAATACCTCGCCATGCATTCCGAAGCTCATGTCCTGCCTCCACCAGACCAACATGCTGAATGCGATTACACCCAAGCCCACGAAGATCAGTGGAACGGCTCCCCACCCCTGGAACTCACCCCATTCGTATGCACCTGCCAGGGCGAAGAGGAAGATGGCGACCCCCATGCTGAGGATGAATGGGGACCAAGAGTTGTGCGGGGCTCCATGGTTCCAGTCATGGGGTCCCCATGCGCTGGGGTGGTGGTCTTCACCGCTCAATGCGCCGCCTCCTCTGTGTCGTCGTCTGTGACCATCAGCCTCTGGAACCAGCTGGAGAACCAGCCTGGTTCGTTCGCGATGTGCTCGTTCGCGTCCCTAAGAGTTGGGATCCCCCAGGACCCGTCATCTAGCTTGTAGAGGGTGTGGCTCGGGGGAGGGGAGCTGGTCATCCACTCGAAGGACCATCCGCCCCATGGGTCGTCAGGGGCATCCTCTCCTCTGATGGAGGAGGAAATCATGTTGAACACTAGGATGAAGTTGGAGAAGAAGAAGAGGAACCCGGACACGGTGATGAACATGTTCCATCCCGCGGCCTCCATCGGAAGAGAGCCTAGCGCCTCTTCTGTCGTCACGAAGTACGTGTGGTGCCTGCGAGTCATTCCCCATACGCCAAGCCTGTGCATGGGCCAGAAGAGGGCGTTGTAGGATACGAATGCCGTGAGGAAGTGCAGGACCCCCAACTTCTCGCTGAGCATCTTACCGGTGGCCTTGGGCCACCAGTAGTAGATTCCAGCGAAGAACCCGAAGACGGTCCCTCCAACGAGGACGTAGTGGAAGTGGGCGACGACGAAGTAGGACTCGTGCAGGTGCGTGTCCATGGCAATGGACGGGAAGAACATCCCCGATATCCCTCCGAGGGTGAAAGTCACTAGGAAGCCAAGGGCCCAGAGAGTATGGGTCCTGTAAACTAGAGATCCCCCGTGCATCGTCATGAGCCAGTTGAACACCTTGATTCCAGTGGGGACCGCTACAAGCATCGTGGTCAGCATTGTTACGAATCTGAGTGTGGGGCTCATTCCGCTGGTGAACATATGGTGGCCGTAGACGATGAACGCCACGATTCCGATGCCTGCCATTGCGTAGACCATGGACCTGTACCCGAAGACTGAGCGCCTGGAGCTGGTTGCGATTACCTCGGAGATGATGCCGAACGACGGTACGACTACGACGTACACCTCAGGGTGCCCGAAGTACCAGAACAGGTGACTCCACAGCAAAGGGTCCCCCCCTGCCGCGATGTCGTAGAAAGCCGTCCCAACCACTCTATCCAGGTAAACTTGGATCAGTCCCACGCCGAATGCGGGGATTGAGAGGAACAGCATCACGTTGGCCACGAGTATTGACCAACTGAAGAGGGGCATCTGCATCCAGCCCATCCCAGGTGCCCTCATCACAGCCATTGTGGTGAGGAAGTTGATACCGGTTAGGGTCGAGGAAGCAACCAGCATTATCTGTCCCGCTGCCCACATAGTGGTCCCGTGATGGGCCCCTTCGCTGACCACGTATGGTGCGTACCCGGTCCATCCTGTGTCAGCACCGTGACCAGAGAAAACCCCTGTGAAGATTAGCAGGGCCGCGAACGGCTGCAACCAGAAGGACATAGCGTTGATCCTAGGAAGCGCTAGATCCGCTGCCCCCAGTTGAAGGGGGATCATCCAGTTGGCGAAGCCGTTTATCATCGGCATTGCTGCGAGGAATATCATCGTCGTCCCATGTAGGGTGAAGAACTGGTTGTACTGCTCCTGGGTCAGGAAGTCGTTGCCTGGAACAGATAGCTGGATTCGGATGATCATCGCCATGATTCCCCCCACTCCTAGGAAGAAGAGCCCGGCTACGAAGTACAGTGTGCCTATCTTCTTGTGGTCTGTGCTGGTTAGCCAGTCAGCTAGCCATGGTGCGAAGTTGTCCCAGTCGAAGGCCTCCGGGTCCTTCCTGTAGAAGACGTATGCAAGTGTGATTGCTAGCAAACTCGCTGAGACTATGATGAGAACCCCGAGCACCACGAATGGGTCAGCGGCCTCCAAGACCTCTATCGGACCACCTAGGGAAACGGCTACCTTGCTCCACACGTCACCAGAGGTACCTCCACCTGCTCCGTCTGCGTTGCCATTCACCGAGTTGACGTGGAGGACGAAATCCACGTTCTTATCTGTGGCAGGTGCTGTCCAAGTCAACGTCCAAGAGACCTGGTCGTTTCCTGCTTCCGTGTGACCAACCTCGTTCTCGTTGTACAGTTGGGCTGTCGCGTCGTTTACGGACAGCGACCCCTCGCTCGCCCATAGGTGGAAGCCACCTTGGTTCACGTTCCCCTCTTGGCTGGGGCCACCTTGGAAAGAGACGGTTATCTCGTACGCCTCTGAGTAGTTGTAGCTCTCAGGAAGCCCATCTATCGAGGCTACCACGGAATCCGATGGAACGGCACCGTGGCAGTTGCATCCAGATTGCTGGACTCCAGAGATTCCACCAGGCAGGGATTGGGCCGAAGGCAGAGCAAGCATCGCTGCAATTACCACTAGGGCGACGATTGCACCTTTCGATCTGTTTCGAATCATGATTTACACCTTACTCGTGAGCCACCAGCTTAGCCGCCATAATTGAGTGAGCGTCTCCGCAGTATTCTGCGCATAGCACCATTGAATTTTCAGTCAGCGTATCGTGAATTGGCAGCCAAAGTGTGGTCTGCTGTCCCGGGAGAGTGTCTTCCTTGGTCCCCAGGTGCTGGAACCAAGGTGCGTGTGTAACGTCTATCGACTCCATCACCGCCAGGTAAGTCTCGCCCTTCTTCAGACTGAGAACAGGAACGCTTCCGTATACTTCCATGGTCTCAGTTCCTGTATCGCAGAGGCTTTCGTTCAACTCTAGGCAGTCAAAACTCCAGAACCACTGCTGCCCAGTAATCTCGATCACGTGATAGCAATCTGAGGAGATAATGCCTGCACTGTCCATCTGGTTGTTGGAGAATTGACCATCCTCGCACTCGAAGCCGTGCACCCCTCCATCTGCGGATGTCCACATGGCATCCAGAGGGCCCCATGAGTAGTATGTCAGCCAAACGATGAGAATGAATGGGATTACCGTCCAAGCTACCTCTAATCGCATGTCGTCGTTGTGCTTTGGGAAAACCCCAATCTCGATTTCGTCAACGTTTGGGAGCTTTTCACCGTCCTTAGACGTGAACCAGAATGAGTGGTGGTAAAGCCAACCGAAAGCGATTCCGCCAACGATTACCGACCACAAAATGTAGTGGTCCCAAAGACCCTCGAAGATGGGAGTCATCACTGACATGGCTATCTCTACCACTATCGGGTGAAAATCACCTGATAAGGGTCGCGGGCAAGTCTTCTGTCATGGACCACAACATTTAGTCAAAAGTACTAGAAGAGAAGGCATGAGAAATTCGTTCCAGTGCCTTTGTTGGGGTTTTGATGTGAATGAAGATATCAGACTACCAGATTGGGGGGAAAAGAGGGATAGTGTCGAGGGGCACTCAGACAGAGCTACTCGCTTCGAGAAGGCAGCTCTAGCACTAGCAAGTTGCATAATTAGAAACAGGAATCCTAGCCAAGGGGGGGCAGGCATCCCCGTGGTCGTCGAGGGAACCAGGGACGAAGAAACCCTCAGGGCCCTCGGATTTACTGGAACTATCGAGAAGGTGAACAGGGGGTGGGACAGGTCCAGGCTCATCGCATACCTGCATTCCGAGTACTGCTTCGAACCATCCATCGATGGCTCCCCATCGGTGATTCTCCTGATGGATTGGGATAGGACTGGGGGGAGGATTCAGACATCAATCAGAGATCGACTGATGGCTATGGATTGCCCGGTGGACGAGGATCTCAGAAACACCCTATTGAGGGCCATGAAACCAGAGGGGAGGACGGTCGAGTCGCTACTCGCTCACGTTCCATCTCTGCACCCCCTGATTAAGCGAATTATCTCAGAGACAGAATGACCGATTACTCTGGGATGGAGGGGGGCATCTCCTTCA
>CAZPNT010000110.1:0-4477 GCA_964588055.1 uncultured Candidatus Poseidoniales archaeon
GTCCGAGTCCAGCCACTCTGTGGGGTCGTCCGGGAAAACGTCGGAGTTGTCGCCGACTCCATCACTGTCCGAGTCCAGCCACTCTGTGGGGTCGTCCGGGAAAACGTCGGAGTTGTCGCCGGCCCCGTCTCCGTCGGAGTCCCTCGTCTCTGTGGAGTCCATTGGGAACGCGTCGGAGTTGTCGCCGACCCCGTCGCCGTCGGAGTCGACCCACTCGTAGGGGTTCAGGTGGAACTGGTCCGAGTCGTCCCTGTGCCCGTCGCCGTCGGAATCCCTGCTGAACCCGTCCAGCGCCCAGCCCAAGGCATCTCGACCCAGGGCGCCTTCGTTGAACATGGGGCTGTGGCTGCCCGAATCGATGGTCCACAGAGCCACCCTGTTCCCGTCGTCGCACCCGAGGTGCTCTAGCATGCTCGTATCCACTCCCGCGAGCCAGGCGTCGAGATCTAGGCTCCCTACGTCCGTCGGCGAGGCATCGCAACCGGATCGATCTGCCCAGTGGGAGGTCGAGAGGTTGGCGGATGGGTACTCAGCCCATCCCCCCCAGGACCACAGGTATCCCCCCTCGTAGAGTATCACCGTGTCCAGGGTCCCGTGGATGTTCAGTATGTTGGGGCTGCCTGTGTCCTGGCAGTCACCGGAGAAGTCGTAGTAGTTGCTACCGGCCACGTTTACGATGGAGCGGACAAGGGAGCCTCTCTCGCACGCCATCCTGTGTGACATGAAACCCCCGTTTGAGTGCCCTATCAGGACGATGGCTTCAGGGTCCGCCCCATAGAGTGAGACTGCCTCGTCGATCAGTTCTGTCAGCCACTCCACGTCGTCCGACTCAGTGCCCTCGAAGTTGCAGCATGCGTCCGTGGCGTTCCAGAACCTGAGTCCAGCGCTGTTTGCCGTCCCGTTGGGCCAGAGAAGCAGGTGCTCGTTCTCGTAGATGCTGCCGAACATCCCCATCCAGTAGGCGTTCAGCCAGCCGTGGCTCGAGTAACCGTGCAGGCTAACCACCAGGGGGATGGGCCTCGAGTAGTCGTGGCCACCGGGGATGGAGAGCATGGCCGTCCGGTTGGACGGTCCTATCTCCACGGTGTAGATCTCGTCTGTGTACTCTATCGCACCATTGCCCCACTCATCGCAGACGTCCCCCCAGATTCCCTCGACGAAATCGGCGTTGTCGACGAAAGGGTTCCTGTTCCCCTGGATCCCATACACCCGGTTGTTCCTCTGGACCTCGTGGTCGCTGACAGGGTCCCCGTGATGCCAAGAGTAGAGGGTGCATATCTTACCTAGGTGCCCGACGTCCTCGGAGGGCTCAGTCCAACGGTTGACGAGTTCAAGATAGGGCTCCTCGTCGTATCCGTTGTATCTCAGGTCCATGTAGAAGACAGCCCTCGCAGCATCCCCCTTGGTGGAGTTGGCGGGCTCCCATGCCTCGGAAGAGGCGTCGCACTCCGTGCACTCCGGGTGCGGGTCTTCGGCCTCTCCGAAGTCCTTGTCGCTCCTGGCGGAGTTGATGGTGTTGTCCACTGGCCTCAGGGCATGCAGGTCAGTACCAGCAACCTTGGACATCGACGTCCCGAAGTCACCATGCGACTTGGGCCACACGTGCTCCCTGTTCCACGACTGGCTAGTGCATTCGTTTCCATCACCGCAGGTGTCGTCCTCAGACTGAGACCGCTGCATGTAGAACAGAGTCACGTTGTCAGGGTTCCCGGGGTCCTCGTCCACGTGCCTGAGGTGGTCCCACGCTGAGTTGTAGCTCACCACGGTGTGGTTCCTGACTATGTCGTACAGTTTCTGGTGCAGCTCATCGCCCTCGAGCCCCTCGGTCCCGTCGTAGTACTCTTCGTAGGAGTATGTGCTCATGCGCACTTCCTCGTCCAGAAGCAATCCGTAATTAGGAAGAGAGTGGAACATCAGTGCCGCAACGGCCAAGGCTAGTTTCCAATTCCCCACCCTACTCGGTGAGGGTACACAGGGATAACACTCTCCTAGGCTGGGATGGCGTTTTCACAGGGACTTCCGCCTTAGCTCGGAAATAAGCTTGGGCGGTAACTCGCTCTCCACCATGACCCTCTTCCCGTATGGGTGGTCGAAGCCGAGGGCGGTGGCGTGCAGGCAGAGCCTGTTGACGCTGGCCTTGCCCCTCCCGTACCTAGTGTCACCAGATACCGGGCAGCCCATTTCGCTCATGTGGAGCCTGATCTGGGCCCTCCTGCCCGTTTCTATCTTGATCCGGACGAGGGTGTGGACGGGCCCTGACTCCTCTACCTCCCAGTTCGTAATCGCCTCCTTGCCCCCCCTATCGCCCTTCTGAACTAGGCGCACCCTCTTGTCCCGGGTCTCCTTGACCCTGGATGTGGATATCCCGGACTCCGAGGGCGGCTTGCCGAAGACCACTGCGTGGTAGATGCGCTCGACAGAGCGGTCCTTGAACTGGCTCTGGAGGGCGTCCCTGACCTCGGGGGACTTGGCCAGGAGGAGGCATCCCGAGGTCTCCCTGTCGAGGCGGTGGACCAGGTGGACCCTTGTTGACTGGTTCTTTGATGCCCACATTAGGGCCCTGTCGAACATTGTGTCGGGCTCCCCCCTCGGAGTGGCCACGGACAGTAGGCCGGCGGGCTTGTTCACCACCATCAGGTGCTTGTCGTCGTACAGGACCTCTGGCTCTGGCATCTCTCCCTTCTTTGAGGGGCCCTCCACCTCGGTGCGCGAAAGCGTCTCTACGACAGAGCCCGCAGGAACCACTGCCTTGGCCCTCGAAGCCTTGTCCCCGTCCACCGTAACTCTCCCGTGGTCTATCATCCTCCTCAGCGAGTTACGCTTTGCTTCGGGGTGGAGCTTGGACAGGACCTCTAGCAGGTGGCCGTCCTCATCTGCGACGATTCGCGGGTTGGACATGGTGGTGCCAAGGGCTGCAGGGCCATCATATTCCCTATCCGTACTTGCAATAAATCATAGAGCGGATGCCTCACCGGGACCCATGAAGAAAGCCTGTCTGATTTCTCTGTTGATGGTGCTCTGCCCTCTCTCTGGTTGTGCAGAGATGATACCCGACACACCAGTTGAGGGTGATGACCCTGTCCCTGAGACGAGGGATTGCCCGGAGCTAATGATGTTGGAAAAAGTCTGGGATATTACCTCATTCGAAGTCTGTAAGATAGAGGTAGACAAGTCGTGGGCGATCGACGGGATGAGGTTTGTCTTCGTCGATGGTACGTACATTGATACCGGAAGAGAAGGAGGCGGGGAATACGAATTCATAGTCCCCGAGAACCATGTAATCACGCGGATTGAATACACCATTCACAATCGCTCGAGAGGAGACTACGAAGAGGTCGGGGGGATAGTCAGTAGCATTTCTTTTTGCATAGATGACCTGACGGCCAAGAATGGTGACCCTCCTAGTTATGACGAGTGCACCGACTTTTCAACACCGACCTACTCTGGGTGGGAATATGAGTCCCCCACTAGTCACACATTCAATGGGGAGTCCGTAATAGAACGAGGTTCGTTCGAAGTCTATGAGCTCTGGGAGATGGACGATGGGGAGTCGTATCCGTCAATATACCATGTCGGCCTTCTCTGTAACTGCTGGCACGATAATTCGGTCACAGGGGTACTAGTTCACATGGATGGCGAAACCATTGCGCACAATTTTTCCGAACTAGAAGGAGACGATGAGGAGTCGGGAGGAGCCGAGGAGGAGCCGCCGGAAGAAGACCCCGTCCCTGTCGAATTTGACCGGCCGGGCGATGATTTCGTTCCTCAGAAGGTAGGAGATTGTGATGCGAGTAAGATAAGCGAAATGGGAGCGCAACAGGCTTCCTCGCTTTCCTCGGGCAAGCTCCAGATCGAGCCTTCGATAATTTTCCTCGACGAGGCTTTCACCGTCACGTACAGGTCGATAGAGGGAGAGGGGCCTTGGGGCGTTGAGAACACCGGGATACCGGGATGGCTTGGCTTCCTGGTCGATAACGAGAGCGGGCCCCACGACCTCTTCGACGATGGTACGAACGGCGACGCTGTAGCGGGGGACGGCGTCTTCTCCAGATCATGCCTGCACCTTCGTGAAGACTTCCTTGCCCCTGGGCAGCTTGCTAGAGAATACATGGGAATGGGGATTCTGGACTCTTCGCTCAGAGGCACAGTGGGTTTCCATCAGGCCTCGGAGAAGATCAGGACGACCGAGGGGGGCTACTTCGTGACTATGGGGGAGTCTTATGGGGAGAGGTGGACGAATGGGTGGGAGCACGTCAGCCCTTCACTCTGCACGGCGTGCTACGACGCGTGGAACGTCTCGGGGCACGTCTTCGACTTCATCGCAATACAAACCAGGGATTCCGTAGGGGGGGCTGGGTACGTTCGCTTCCACGACCCAGTGGGAAACATCGGGATGACGCCTCCCTGTGAGCACAGTTCGCACTGCTACTCCCCACTAGACGGCAAGGAGCACCCGGAACTAAGGGGGATCCTACAC
>CAZPNT010000111.1:0-4474 GCA_964588055.1 uncultured Candidatus Poseidoniales archaeon
CTTGTCGACGGCGTCCTTGGAAGCGGAGCGGATGTTCCGGGGGACCTGGTTATCGTCTAGTTGCCCTAGAACCTGCGCAATCTGCTTGATGCGAGTATCGATATCTGACAAGGACCCATCTCCGTGCCGCCCAAAGTAGGCCCCTCCTTAAGCGCATCCCATTGTGATTGGATCACTTCCTGGCAATCCACGAGGCCCATGGCATGTTGGTGCTGTTGGAAACTCCATGCCCGGTTCCCTCCGAGCCAAGGGCGATGATTCCGACCTCGGCACCCCCCTCCAGGCACTCTTCCAGGGCCCACATCATCGATTCCTCCAGATCGTTCCCTTCCAGTATCCTATCTGCCACCCTTAGGCTGATCATCCCCCTGGTAATCGCCTCCCCTATCCCGGTTGCCCCAACTCCGACCCCGTTCTGGACCCAGAATCCGCACCCGGGCAGGGGGACGTCCCCCACCCTTCCTGGGGGCCTGTTGCTGCAGCCCCCGGTGCTTGTAGCACAAACGATGAGCCCTGAACCGTCCCTGGCCACGACTCCCACCGTATCGGTGGCCTCCTCGAAGGGGGGCCTTCCTTGCACCGGTGCCTTATCGAACCCCTTTGAGTCGGCCCATTGCCTAGCCCCCTCCCCAGTGAGCCCGTTGATTTCCTCGTCCAGCAGATCTGCTGCCACCCTGATGGGGTTCGGGGTGTCCTCCATCGCTATTACGAAACCCATCTTTCCTTCGGAGGTCTGGATGGATGCATCTAGGAGAACTGACCCATCGGTCCTGAACACCGAACCAGTCCCGGCGTTGAAGACTGGGTCGTCCCCCAGCACCACGCAAGCCTCGACGGCTGCCTCTATTGCAGTCCCCCCTGATTCGAGAATGCCTGCAGCGATGGCCACCGCCCTCTCTACGTTCGCAAGCCTGTCTGGTCCAGCTCCTGCCCCCCCGTGTGCCACTACTGCTGGAACTGCCAATCTAGGTGCCTCCTGCGGAAGCACTTGCGGTCTCTGAGGTCCTTAGACCTAGTTGAAGAAGCAGCGCGGCCAAGAAGAAGAGTCCTGATACTCGGAAGCATGTGTGGTATGACCAAAGTCCTGATCCCTCGACGGTTGCTGCCCATATTATCGCGGAGAGGAAGGGGCCGATTATGCGTGCTAGGGCCCCCAGGCCCTCCTGGGCACCCATGATGGTCCCGAGTTCGTGACCACCATCCTTGGAGGCGAACGTGAGAAGGGAGCTCTGAGTAGGCATGAAGACCCCGTTGCCTGATGCGAATAGTGCGCATGAAACGAAGATCACCCAACTCGCTTCATACGGGGCATATGGGATGCTGGAGATGCCCAAGCCAGTTAGCGCGGTTCCGGCAATCATCAGGCCCCTTAGGCTGAATCTGCGAGTGAGTGGCCTGATCAGCCCCCCCTGGACAATGACCCCCAGAAGGCCAACGAATGCGAAAATCCAACCGTTGTCCCTCTCACTCCATCCCAATCCCCCATTATCGGGTTCCATTGATGTGAATAGGATGAAAGTACCGTGCATCATAGTGAAGCCGATCAGGAACAGGAAGTTCACGTTGACCAGAGAGGATATCGTTGGCATGCGCATCACCGATGCGATCCTAGCGAAAGTCTCCCCCAACTGGGAAATTGGGGACTTCGGTGACTTGGACCTTGATTCCTTAGGGAGGCTCTCTGGGAGCTTGAAGAATGCCAAGAGAAGGGCGATTGCTGACATGGCACTTGAGAATAGGCATGGCAGAAGGTAGGGGTAATCAGACCAGAACTGACTATCGAAAGGCCCCCCTATCCCCGATGCTGGGTCAGACAGGACGCCGCCGACGAAGGGGCCGATCATGAAACCGAGGCCGAAAGCAGCGCCGAGCATGCCCATGCGACCAGCGACCTGTTCGTCCTCGCTGATATCTCCGATGTACGCCTTGGCCACAGCGATGTTGCCATTCCCTGCTCCGGCCAGGAAGCGGGCGATGATGGCCATGGCCAGACTTCCCGAAAGTCCGAAGACGATGAAGAAGATTGAGTTTGCCGCGAGTCCGAACATCAGAACTGGCCTCCTTCCGAGCCGATCCGAAATAGCCCCCAGGATAGGGGTGGAGATGAACTGGGCCAGAGAGTAGATTGCTATCACTATGCCAACCCAGAAGTCCCGTGAGCCTGTGTCCACTATGCCCTCTGCCGAGGCGAGGTCCTGGACGAAGTAGGTCAGGAACGGAATCACCAGAGTCAGCCCTAGCATGTCGACGAGGACTACGAGGAACAGAATTCCCATTGGAGAGCGTTGGCTTGGTGGCATAACTACCGATGCCGCTGGTGAAAGTGGCACTTCAAGAATTGGTAGACGTTCAAGCGGATGGTTGCTTGTCCGTACCCGTGGAGATGGTGTCGATCACCTTGGCGAGCCTCTCTACCAGGCTAACCTTCTCCTCCTTGCCGACCAAAGCGTGCTCGAGGACCTCGTCCAACGAGTCCACCGCAAGGATCTCGACCTGAGATTCGAACTTCTCATCGATGAGGACGTCGTTCATGTTCGACTTCGGAATCACGACTCGCTTGATTCCCGACTTTACGGCAGCCTCGATCTTCGCCGAAACCCCGCCTATTGGCAGTACCTCCCCGCGAACGGTAAGGGACCCGGTCATTGCTAGGTTCTGATCGATTGGGACGCCCTCGAAGGCGCTGATTATCGCGGTGGCCATGGTGATAGAGGCGCTGTCCCCATCCACGTTGTGTGTGCCGGGGAACTGCACGTGGAGATCGAAGTCCCTGATGTCCTTGCCCGTGAGTTTCTTCACGACGGCGCTGATGTTGGTCACGCTCTCCTTTGCGAGGTCTGACAGGCCTCCGGTTGCGATTACCTGTCCCGACCTTCCCTGTGCGGGAGTTACCATGGCTTCCACGGGAAGGACCACTCCCGAGTAGTCCGACAGACCCGTGTCTGCACCTAGAACGGCAAGGCCGTTCACCCGGCCCACCCTGTTGCCCTCGTTCACCAGCATCGAGTACTCGGACTGCCTCTCCAGGAATCGATCGGCGACTTGCTGTTCCAACGGCTTCGCGATGGCCCGAGCCCTGACAACGTGCTTAGACTGGGTCAGTGATGAGCCGTCCTCTGCCGCTAGGTCCCCCGCTATCCTGACTAGCCCTCCTAGTTCCCTTAGCCTGAGTGAAAGCTTGCCCCTCCGGCCACTTCTCCTCTGGGCCTCCTTCAGAATGAGAGAAATTGCTTGCCTGTCGAAATGTGGGATGGACTTGCCGGAGTCCTTTGTCATCTCGTTCCTCACTTCCTGTGCGATGAAGCGGATCAATCTGCGTCTATTCCTCTCTGTGTCCTTCATGTCTGTATTCACGTACACCTCGTATCCATATCCTCGGATCCTGCTACGAAGTGCAGGGTGCATGTTCTGGATGCTGTCAAGGTTACCCGCAGCTACCAGGATGAAGTCTGTTGGAACTGGTTCCGACTTGGTTAGGGCCCCGGAGGACCTCTCCGAGCGTCCACTAATGGAGAGTTCCCTCTCCTGCATGGCGACCAGTAGGGCCTGTTGCTCCTCCATTCTAAGCATCCTAATCTCATCGATGTAGAGGACTCCCTTGTTTGCCCTGTGAACCGCACCGGGCTCCACTCTCTCATGAGCAGGCGTCGCGAGGTCGGCGCCAGACTGGAAGGGATCGTGCCTGACATCTCCCAGAAGGGCACCTGCTAGGCTCCCCGTAGCATCCACGAACGGTGGCTCGTCGCTCCTCTCATGCTTAATCAGGAGCTTTGGAATGTTGGACTCGTCGCCCGCCGTTAGTCTCGTCCTGAGGAAGAAGTAGCCAAAAACGAGTATGAATGATCCGAATATGAATGTGAGAATCTCTCCGGAAGATATGGTCGCAAGGAGTAGAGCCGCCCCGACCACTAGTGCGATGAAAAGAAGTGTTCTGTTGGTCCTCTCCCTCTGTTGGCGGACATGCGCCCGGCGCTCGGCGATTAGCCTAGAACCCCTGCCAGCGGGTACTGTGCGTACTTTAGGCTCATTCTCGTCCTCTTGGTTGCGATAGACCAGGATATCCTCGAGTTGCTCGGGAGGCAGGAACTCCGTCATCGAGCGAGCGAGCATGGACTTGCCCGTTCCCGGTTCTCCGACCATGATCATGTGTCTTCGCTGCTCCGAGGCCTTCCTAACCACGATGGAGGCGGCTTCCTGACCGATGACCTGGTCAACGAGATTGTCCGGGATCGGCACTTGCTCAGTGGACTCGATGTCCAAGCCCTTGATCCAATCCTCTACCGGGGTCTCGCAGATGGGGTCGTCGTCGTCAGAGACTCCGAAAGCGGAGCCTGCTTCCCAGGAGTCGAGCGGGTCCACAGGGGTTTGCTGCTCTTCTGAGTCCGTGCCGTCCTGTTCCGCCATGGGGTTCCCTCGGGGACTTTCCTGCCAGTGGCACCTTCTTGAAGGTGCGTTTATGTGGAATAGGAGCAAA
>CAZPNT010000112.1:0-4447 GCA_964588055.1 uncultured Candidatus Poseidoniales archaeon
AAAAGGGACTTCGCACATCTAATATCCTCATTGAGAGATTTGGGTTGCGAAGTATCATCCGAGAGTCTTCCTTATTCCATAACAGGCCCCATATCAAGAGGCGGGACGATAATAGATGAGTCAGTTTCCAGCCAAACTGTCTCTGGGATGGTGCTTTCTTCCCCCGGATTCGAGAGCGAGGTGGAAGTAGAGATGATTGGGGAGGCGGTAAGTCGGTGGTACAGAGAACTGACAATAGAAATCAGCAAGGATTGTGGTTGGCCTGGAAGCTATGGGAAGAAGATGAGCCTGTCTGCATGGGATGTTGAAACTCCGGAAAATGTGGAAATACCCCCTGAAATTAGCCTATTGCCAATCTCAATTCTTTTCGACAAGCTTCACGGGACAAGAAGCATGAGTGGGGATCTTACAAACATCCCTAGACCGATAATGGAAGCAATTGGTCTTGTTTCCCTTGATAATAAAGAAGTAGACCTTCGAGATTCCAGCGATATCATCGCCCCATGTGCAGCCATAATGGCACTAGGAAGAGGTGGTGAAATAGTAGGGGCATCTCATGCTAGGGGAAAGGAGTCTGACAGAATCTCATCTACTGTTAGAATGCTGGCTTCGTTCGGAATGGAGGCTAGTGAAACTAGTGCAGGACTGTCTGTTCCGGGGGGGCAGGACCCGAGTACTCCGGAGAATGTGGTCGATTGCGAGCTTGACCATAGATTGGCCATGACTGCTGGGGTTCTGGCTACTCGTGTCGGAGCGACATTGTCAGGCTACGAAATCTGCAGAGTAACACATCCGGGTTTCTTCGAAATGATACTTGGTCACTACGAAGGCTTGTGATAAATTGAAGAACGGGTTCTGGAAAGGGAATTTGAAAGTCCACTTTCTACTTTTACTAGTTGCAATAATCTGGGGTTCTACTTGGGCAGCAGGGAGATTTCTGAGTTATGGATTGGATGAAAGTAAGCCTGCCACCCTAAGTCCCGCTACCTCGGCGTGGCTAAGATACGCCTTTGCAGTTTCATTATTCTTCGTCTGGTCGGCCTCATTAAGAAATAGAGGAGGGTTCCGATTCCTGCCTCCTGACCGCAAAGCTTTGTCTTTCTCAATATGGCTTGGCCTGCTGGGAACGATGGCATACCAACTCCTATTCATGCACGGGATGAGTTGGACGGCTGCTGGAGACGCTTCATTGATCATACCCATGAATCCGGTGTTTACCGTACTTCTGGCATTCCCCATGCTGGGCCAGAGAGTATCACTAAGGATGGCTATGGGACTCCTAGTGGGCATTTCCGGGGTAATTGTGGTAGTTGGTTGGAGTCCAAACTCAGGAATACCCTTGGAACACAGAGTAATAGGTGATGTGATGATCCTATTTGCTGCCCTCTCATGGGCAGCAACTAGTAATCTTACGAAAATCATGCTTTCCTGGAAAAGAGGATACTCGTCACTTGAGATTGTTGTCTGGTATTCGCTCACAGGGTGGGTCTTGCTCACTCCATGGATGTTAGCGGAAATTTGGGGATCACCAATCCCTCAACCGACAATGGCAGAGTGGCTTACCATAGCATATCTAGGAATAGTATCCACAGTTCTATCTTACGTTCTGTTTGCAAAGGGGATAGAAGAGATTGGTCCTACCGCTGCCTCATCATACGTTTTCCTAGTACCTGTTTTTGGAGTACTTGGAGGGTGGTTTCTATTGGGTGAAGAGATTGGGGCATCGATGTTGCTTGGATTCATACTGATCGTAGTTGGAGTCAGGGGGGTTCAGATAGAAAGCGAGCGATTGGCGGTGAGTACGAGTAGTTAGGGTGCCTCACCGTTAAATACGGGAGGTCGGTGGCCCGCCATCGAGGTGAATGAATGGCGCGCAAACCAGCAAAGATGTACAGGCAGATCAAGGGCCAGTCATTCACCAGAAGGGAGTACACAGGTGGAGTTCCCAACAACAGGATTCTAAGATATCACATGGGCAACAGGAAGAGAGCCGAAACCGGTGGTTTTCCAGTGTCTCTTGAGTTGACAGCGAACAACGCTTGTCAAATCAGGGATTCTGCTCTCGAAGCTGCTAGACAGGTAGCAAACTCAACCATCAGAGAAGAAGCGGGGCCCATGGGGTATGCACTCAGGATGCATACATACCCCCATCAGATACTTAGGGAGAACAAACAGGCTACTGGTGCTGGGGCGGATAGGGTCTCACAAGGAATGCGCCTCTCTTTCGGAAAGAATGTTGGAACTGCTGCTAGAGTGCAGAGAGGACAGACCGTAATATCCATCAAAACTGAGGCTGAGAGCTACATTGCGGCAAAGGAGGCACTGAGGAAGGCCAGCTGTAAATTCCCCACTCCATGCACTATCAAAGTAGTAGAAGGTTCCGAGCATTTGAAGGGCCTAGTGTGAGGTCAATGGGTCATGTCCCAAGCAGACCCGCTTGAAACACTACAAGACTCGCTAAGGGGAGCCCCAATAATCTGGAAGGGCGATTACCCATACTTCATCCATCCAATCTCTGATGGCATCCCTCGAATGGAAGCAGAAGTGCTCAGAGCAACTAGAGACCTGATTGTGAACATGGTGGATTGGTCCGAGGTTGACATCGTGGTCAGTGTCGAAGCTATGGGACTGCCATTGCTGGCAGCAGTTGGGGAAGCAACTGGAAAACCGACGGTGGTAATCAGAAAGAGATCATACGGGATGGAAGGTGAAGTCAGAGTAGATGTTTCTACTGGATACTCGAGTTCGACGGCTTACATCAATGACATAAGTCCCGGAGAGAGAGTTCTGGTGGTGGATGACGTCATCTCCACAGGGGGGACTCTTGAGCCACTTCTCGAAGCATTGGAGGAAATGGGAGCAGTCCTACAAGGAGTAATCGTTGCTATTGAGAAGGGCGCAGGAAGAGAGAGGCTAGCAGAGGAGCGCCCGAACTGGCCTATACAGACCCTAGCGAGGATTGACATCGTAGACGGAAGAGTAGAGATCGTGGAATAGTAGGTTATCACATGGACATGAACAGGCATGAGTTCGAGCTCGATGATCTGATAGAGAGGATCAAGGCTAATGACAATCGGCTCGTTGCACTACAAGTTCCAGAGGGTCTAAAGATGCAAGCATTGGAGATGATGGACACCATAGAAGAGGATACCTCGGCAAGAATCATTCTAGCAGCAGACCCGTGTTACGGGGCCTGCGACCTAGTCCACGACAAGATGCAGAGAATGGGAGTAGAGCTAGTGGCACATATGGGCCACTCACAGATGAACATTGACTCTGGAATGCCGACTGAATTCATCAACGTAACCTACGATGGCGACCCTGCGATAGATCCCGTGCTTCCAATTCTAGAGCGGCACAGGCGAATCGCCGAGGCCCGTCTTTCCAGAGTGGGGGAAGAAGAAGGTCTGAGCGAAGATGAAGCCAAGGAGATGTTCGTTGACGCTGTTGGCAGGGTTTCCCCTCTGAAGGGGACTAAGTTGGGCCTAGTGGGTAGTATTCAGCATCTCCATCTGATATTCGAATACAAAGAAAGGCTGGAAGCGGTTGGTTACGAAGTGGAGGTCCCGGTTGGGGGGGCCAGACTATCATTTCCAGGTCAAGTCCTGGGTTGCAATTATTCTGGAGATAGCGAAGAAATAGGCCACTACCTTTTCCTCGGTAGTGGTGACTTCCACCCCATTGGGCTCGTTCTGCATACTGGGAAACCACTAGCGATGCTAGATCCCTACACAGGGGGGGCAGAAGAAATGTCATTCGATAGGATTGAGAGGATACTGAGGCAGAGGTTTGGTTTGATTATGTCTTGTGACGAGGCAAAATCTTTCGGGATTCTAATCGGTGAGAAGCCTGGACAAATGAGGAGGAATCTTGCGCTTAGAATGAAGAGGAAGATTGAGAAGCACGGAAAGAAGGGTTACCTCCTAGCATTGGAACACATAGGTCCTGAGTTAATTGACTTCTATCCCGTGGATGCCTTTGTCAACACTGCTTGTCCGAGGATTGCTATCGACGACTCTGTTCGTTATGCTAAGCCGCTGATCACTCCCTTCGAGTTAGAAGTGGCACTTGGAGAGAAGAAATGGGAATTGGGTTACAAATTCGACGAAATTCCCTGAACAAGGAAACCCCTTAGTGGAAAAAGAAAGGGTGTTTCTTTCGGGAACGAAGGTGCAATTTTTCACTCTTCTTCGTCGTCGCCTAGGAGTGCCTCCCAGTCAAGATCATCCTCTGCAGACATGAAGTACAGTGCACCCATAGCAGCTGCAACTAGAAGGCCAACGATATCTTGAGTGCTGAAGCCCGTGTCTGGCCTCATTGCATCCATGCTACCTATTCCAATAAGATCGATGATGAACAGTTTTTCTGGTTCTGATCCACCAAGCAACCCTGCCATGTTCACAACAACGAAAATTAAAATCGCTGCTGCACCGATAAGAAGTCCCAT
>CAZPNT010000113.1:0-4443 GCA_964588055.1 uncultured Candidatus Poseidoniales archaeon
CCTTGCAAGCCCACCTTTGGTAGTGGCCTATGCCCTCGCAGGAACATTGGATATAGACTTCTCGAAAGAACCTCTAGGAATGGATAAGACCGGGGATCCGGTGATGCTGGAAGACATCTGGCCCAGCGACGAAGAGATTCGCGCAACAGTGGATGGTGCCATCGGTCCAGAGATGTTTGTTAGGAGATACTCAGACATTCTGAGCGAACCAAGGTGGGACGAGATTCCGAGCGAAGCAAGCGAACTTTTCCCCTGGGACGAGAACTCTACGTACGTGCGCCTTCCGTCTTTCTTCCAGGGTATTGAGCCAGAGCCCTCCCCAATTGACCCAATCGAGGATGCTAGGGTGCTGGTTAAGGTCGGCGACTCGGTTACTACGGATCACATCAGTCCAGCAGGAGCGTTTCCAAGTACCGGCCCAGCGGGAAAGTATCTGATGAGCAAGGGAGTAGAACCTCGCGACTTCAACTCTTTCGGAAGCAGAAGAGGCAACCACGAGGTAATGGTCAGAGGGACATTCGCCAACATTAGAATGAGGAACCAGACCGCTCCCGGGACCGAAGGGGGACTGACCAAGCACTTCCCAAGCAACGAGGTAATCTCCATCCACGAAGCCAGTGAGAGGTATCAAGAAGACTCCACACAGCTAGTGGTCTTGGCAGGATCTCAGTACGGCTCTGGAAGCAGCAGGGACTGGGCTGCAAAGGGGACCTTTCTTCTAGGTGTCAGGGCTGTAATTGCTAAGTCATATGAGAGGATACATAGGTCAAACTTAGTCGGAATGGGCGTTTTGCCACTTTCATTCGTTGATGGGTGCGATTCCGACTCTTTGGGACTCGATGGCACTGAGATATTCAACATCCCCGCATCAGGTGACCTGGAGCCATTCTCAGAGATAATGGTCTCAGCGAGAAAGGTCGATGGGACAGTGGTCAACTTCCCAGTCGTTGTCAGGTTGGAGACGCCAGTTGAGGTCGAGTACTACCGGAATGGTGGAATCTTGCAGACAGTGCTCAGGAATCTAGCAAAAGATTGAATTCACTAATTTGAACTATTAGAGGTGTGGAGATGGCAGAAGACGAAGCGGAATCAGAAGATGGTCTTCCCGGGCCGCCACCAGACCCCTCTCGAATCCCCTCCATAGTTAGGAAGGTTGGTGACCTCGATCTAGAGTCGAAGGCCGAAGAGCACGGAATCTCGAAGAAGACAAAGCCGGACCTAAAGGCGATAATGGAATTCCTTGACGAGATAGAAGACCCAGAACCCCTCAATAACAATCTATCAGGAGACCCAATGGCAGAGTCTTGGCTTCAGATCCTACTCACTCTGATTGTAAGGGAGCACGGGCACTCGTCCTTGGACGTAGGGTCAATAGAACTCCTCGTGGGAGAGAGAATGAACAGAGAGAGAATCGACCTCGAGATTTTCCTAGACAGGCTATGGTTGATGGGGAGGCTTGAGAAGGTCTACGGTGGTGAGGAAGTCAGCTATTCCCCCAATCCTAGTTGGCTGGAGATGAAGTAATTCTGCCACATTCTCCCAATGCAACAAAAAATCACGTTTCGGTAATGCATAAGAGTGGTCGGAAACTCCGAACTACTATGATGGACGATAGTATGAATGGAAACCGTAAGCATGGAAGCGGCAGGAAGGCAGTCGGACTAGTGTTCCTGATGCTCACTTCGCTATTCGTATCTGCAGTGCCGTATGCTTCTGCTTCCCACACCACTCAATACGGGGTCCAGAGGGATCCCCTGTACATTACGATAGGTGACTTGGACTGCGACGGCGACAATGACATTGGCTCAGGTAGCGGCTTTGGGCACTTCATCAGCTTCCTCTACAATGACGGCAACGGCGGCTTCGCAGATAGGCAGGACGTCCAGATTTCCAACAACGACTCCTTCAGGGCTGGCTTCAGAGATGTCGCCGATGGCAATCGGGTGGAGATAGCCGATGTGGACGGAGATGATGTTAACGACATCATCTACTACCAACAGAATGTCAGGTTCGTCGGTGAGTCTTTCGTCAGACCAGCAAACCTCACCGTCCTAAAGGGTGAATGCGACAAGCGAGTCAACGAATGGGAAGAAATGTTCGACACTATCACTGTAATCAATCCCTATCTTGCAGATTTCGACATCGGAGACATAAACGACGATGGATACATCGATGTCGCCTTCTCATCAACAGACTCGACTTTCGCGAACCAGTTCATCCAGATTTTCAAGGGGCCTGACTACAGCCTACCTTCCAACCAGCATGCACCAATCTCGGTTCCACTGACTAGTGGTTACTACCAGTATCTTAAGCTAGGGAATTGGAATGAGGACCTCCTGGAGAACCCACTTACAGGAGAACCAGTCCCAGGCGAATGCGAGGATTTGGACATCTGGCTCCTTAGGACACCACCATACAATGCTGGTGTGGGCTACTCTGCTGGTACCTACGACAACGTAACCGTTCTCGAGTACGATTGCGTGACAGGGCAGTTCCCAAACCCCATGGATCCGACCGGTTCCGGGACCATTCACGAGTTCAAACTCGATGCAGAGCACGACTATCCACTTTACGGATTTGACATCGCAGACTCCACTCCTGAAGACGATGTAAATGAGATCGACATCATCGCCGCAGTAGACGGAATCACAGGAAACGTATCCTATGCTACCAAGACATCCTCTGGTTGGAACAAGCAGAACTACGTGGATTTCGGGGACTATCTCGGCGCTTCTGTAACCATCGCAGATGTAAACCAGGATGGAGAACTGGACTTCTTCGTCCCTACTTCACTTACTCTATTGGATACCCAGGAGTCGACTGTCCAGAATCAGACGTTCCTCCTAAGGCCCAACCTCAGAGCTCTAAACACAGTTCAGATACTACTGGCAGATCCGGATACAGACGGATACCTCCCACCGCTATCTTTCGACGTTGGAAGGAGGCCGACAATGGCTATGCCGGGACAGCTCCAGGGGGCCGAGAACAGCGCTCTGGAAGTTGTAATAGGCCAAGAGGACTACACCTACAGATTCTCTAACAACGCTATGTGGTTGGACACCCAGGGCTATGCTGGCCAGGGTGACTACCTATCCGTCCTAGTACTGGACAATTACGATCTCGGAATTACCAGAGTGGAAATAGAGCCGTCTGTAACTGACCCGGCAACCTTCCAGAGCATCGTCGGAGAAGGAAACCGATGGGTGAACGTGACCGTAAAGAACACCGGTCTGATGCCGATTTCAAGTGGAAGCTTTGACGTTGACCTGGAAGTCAGGGAGGTCCTTGGTGGTACTGACACCGTTGTCTACTTCAATGACTTCGAGTCAGACTCTGCGGACATCAACACTGGAGGGGCCTCTCTAAACAAGTACTCATACACTGGAGAGTACGAATCGGGGAACTCCTCGTGGCACATCGACGAGGACAGGTTCTGGGTGAGTACCACAGACTATGACGAGTACGATATCGTACATTTCAACAACAGCGATTACCAATGCATGCCCAACGGGACAGACAAGTGCTATGCGACCGATGGAAATCCTGAGGAGAACAATGAGTCATGGGATGGACCGGCTTCTTACTGGTACTGGGAAGCAGATGCAAACCCAACGAACTACTTCTGGTCTGGAGTAGACTACACTTACGATTTAGATGACGGCAACTCTACTGAGGAATCGGGCTACTACAACCACATGGACGAGGCCCTGATTCTAGAGGGGATAGACCTCTCTGGGGCGGATGCAGCCTTCTTGGATATGGATGCCATATGCTCTGCCGGCTTCTTCCAGCTGTTTCTGGCCGAGCCATACGATGTGATTGAGAGATGGCTCTACGAGGATTCCTGCAGCATCGAGGTCTGGAGCGATGGAACTGGATGGGAGACCGTTTGGAGGTATGGAGGATGGGACAACGAGAGGAAGTACAGGATTGAGGAGAGAGTCTCCAGCGCACCAGATCCAGAGTACAACGACTACAACGGGGACTTCTTCGGCGCATATCACACTACCATGTGGAACAACTACACCGAAGAAGGTGGAATCAGAGACTCTTGCGCATTGCAACTTGGCGTTTGCTGGGATGACGGAGCCCAGGACCAGAGGGCCGACTCAATCGACCTCACTCCGTATGCAGGTCAGACAATAGATATCAGATTCAGATTCAGGAGTGGCCTGGAAGGGACAGTAGGCCCCGATGGATCAACCGACTACTCTGGTCTAGATGGATTCGCCATCGACAACATCTCAATCAGGACTAGGGACGTAAACTTCGGCGAATCCACTGTAGAGAGCCAACAACTGACAAACCTCGACCTATTGGCAGGAGAGTCATTGCAGGTGCAACTAACTGCCGACTTCGTCGACAACACCACCTACTACATCTCAACTGTACTTTCCAACTTCAACCTCGGAGGAGGTCAAGGGGACCAGGACAGCACAAACG
>CAZPNT010000114.1:0-4420 GCA_964588055.1 uncultured Candidatus Poseidoniales archaeon
TACCTCCCTCTCCAACATCTCCTGATCCTCTAAGGTTGGGGTGTGGTCGAAGTCAACAATCACGCTGATCGTATTTTCATCATCCACCCAGTCATACAATTCACTTTCTATAGCCAACCATATCGCATCATGAATCCCATCGCCATCGCCATCCATAGAAGTTGACTCCCACCATGGTAATTCTTCGTGTTCGAAAGTTCCCAGACTAGACGAAGAGAGTGGCGCGGAGATCAAGATTGCCAAAATTGCTACCGCAGCGGGCCTCATGTTCTCTTGGTAGAGTACTCAGACTTCAATCAAACGGTTATCTGAACAGCGATGCATCCCTTAGTCAGGAGGTGTCTTGGAAGCAATATGGACAATGCTCCCCAATACGATAGTTTTCTGAGTTCTGTTCTTCGATGGAAAGGGGTTCTCTGCACTTGAAGCACATCTCGATGGTAGTCTCAGAGAGATTGTGATCGACTGCCACACGCTGATCGAAAACGAAGCAGTCCCCATCCCAATATGATCCTCCACACTCTTCGAAATACCCCAGAATTCCCCCTTCGAGTTGTTTGACGTCAGAAAATCCGGCATTCAACATCACTGCAGAGGCTTTCTCACATCTAATTCCGCCAGTACAATACATCACCACCTGCTTAGATTTGTACTCCTCTGGAAGGGATTCTACCGCTCTCGGGAAGTCCCTGAATGAAGAAATTCCCAGATCTATTGCCCCTTCGAATGAGCCAATTCTGACTTCATATTCGTTCCTCGTATCCAGTACCAAGATGTCTTGTCTTTCATCTAATAGTTGTTTGAACTCGCTTGGTTTGATGTGAGGGCCTGTGAACTCAGAAGGCTTGATTTCTCTCCTGCCCAGAGAAATAATCTCCCTCTTCCGCTTAACGAGCATTCTCCTAAATGGTTGATATTCAGTATAGCTAGTCTTTATCGGTATTCCAGAGAAGCGAATGTCGGACTCAAGGAACTCAATGAATTCTCTGGCTCTGGACTCGATTCCAGCGAGGAAGAAATTAATCCCATTCGGACTCAATAGTACTGTCCCCTTCAACTCCAGACGGATGCAACATTCTAGAAACGGTTCTCGAAGCTCGTCTCTATCTGGCAGGTCTACAAAACGGTAGCCAGCAATATTCAGAATCGCGTCTTTCACGGTTTCAGGGGGTTCGGCAGAGGGTAAGAACGCTACCATCACCTTCTATTTGTCCAAGGAAACATCAGAGACTTGGTAACATGGACAGCAACTCCTGGATTCTCCCGGAGTCTTCTCATCCCATACTCGTACCACTTTGTCCCATATGGCAAATATATCCTCGTCCTATGTCCTTGTTCTGCTAGTGATCTACGGATGTTGCCACGAACGCCCAATAGGAATTGGAATTCGTACCCTGGGCCCTTCCCTTTGCTCCTATTTACTGGACTCTTGTGGCGATGGTCCTCTCTACCTGGTCCCAAGCCCCTTAACTCCAATGAATTCAGAGCATGCTCTATTACTGGTATATCGTGCGAAGCAATGGCAGTATAGGCTCCAGAGTCTAGCATCAAATCAAGAGCTTTGTTTGTACCTTCGACGATATCAAAATAACCTGTATGAGCTATTTCTGGGGGTTCCAAGTATATCCCCTTACAAATTCTAAAATCTGACTTTGGCCCCATAATTTCACACACTTGTGAGATGTCCGATGGAGTTCTGAACATTCTCCCCTGGAGGACCAAACCGATGTTCTCGAGACCCCTTGAGTGCATGGCCACAGCGGCATCGATAGTTGCTTGTGTGGCTCTACTGTCCTCCATATCTAAACGGACAAAGATTTCATTCTCTGATGCCTTACGAACGATTCGCTCTATGTTTTCGTGGGCTAATTTCTCGTCTATTAGTAGGCCCAATGCAGTTGGCTTGATAGAAATGTTAGCGTCTATCCCACTTTCTACGATTGAGTCTAGGACACTCTCGTACTCATCAATAAACCAGGAAGACTCTTCGAGGGAGTTTATTTCCTCTCCCAACACATCTACTGTGAAGCATGCCCCCTCTGATGACATCTTCTCCATCAGACCGAGAGCCTGCTCCAGAGTCTCTCCTGCCATATACCTCTTTGCCACCCACCTGACAATGAAACGTGGTGCAAAGGGCAGGAATGTTACAATCACTCTCCCGAAGAAACCCATAGCCGTCACAAGTAGGCTAGAGACTTGACAATTACGGGAGAGGGATTTGCTTGCCTCTTAGTACTTGGACGTCGAGTTCTGAAAGTAGAGAGGCAAGCGCCTGTCTTTGCCACCCCTTGAAGGACTTCCTATCCAAGTGAGCGAAAACATTGCCTCCTGGGAATGCGGCTCTGGTAGACTCCACCACAGTGTGGACAGAGTGCGCCCAAGGACCGGGCGGAACCGAGTCACCTTGCCCCTCGAAAACTAGTGCATAGTTTGCCAAGATATGCCCAACCCAGACCTCGTTTTCTGAAATAACTGCTTTGTGCCTAGGTGCATAATGGCCACCTCCTAGGCCAATCATGACGTCTCCCTCACCTTCCCATTTCCTTGGGGGAACCTCTCCTGACATGCCCAAGCAGATAGAAATGGCTTCAGCCCATACACAGGCAGCCCTTGGATCTGTCCATTTTTCCTCAGTTGACCCTATTTCAATATACAAAGTCGGCCTCTCTAAGAGAGGGCCATGGTGAGTAGCTTCGAGAGTGATGTCATACTCCGAATCTAGGCCAGATTCTATGGCAATCCTTCTCATAGTCCTAAACAGATCTCCAAATCTGGTTGATGGAGGAACTGCTGTGCCTTTGATGCCGCCCGAACGAGCTACCTCGCCATGTGGGGTTTCTCCTGGAACTCCAATTGCGTGGAGAGTGAGTGCAGGGGTCTCTGATGCTGAGGCGTGCTTAGAGAGAACAAGGACCTCGTCGACTTTGAAACCTGTTGTCTCTTCGTGCTCTGTGTCTATGCCATCTGCCCAAATATGCAGATCATCGATAACGAGAATTTGTACTTCGAATTTGGAATGACCAGTAACCTTTCCATGGGGGAAATCCTTTGCCACCCCCCATCCATCAATATCCAGGACTTCGGACAAGATATTCATTGAAGCTGGGTCCTTTGTTGAGGAAAGGAGAAGGGTGCCCATGTAATGTGGGAGGAGGTGCGACTTCAAAATTCTCGGGTCTCTATTCAATAGTTACTTGTCCTATAGTGAACCCCGTGGTTCCAATGGTTAATTGGCGAGGATGGGCGGATATAGTCGAAAGAATCACGAGACCGCTCGACCAAGAGGAGGGAGTGGGATTCGCGCCATCAGGAATTTCCAGAGGGAATGGATGTCACGTCTTGACTGGTACGCAAGGAGAAGTGGTCAAGATTGGAGAATCGGGAAATCTTCTAGGTTCAGTGGTTTCCCTATTCCCTTCTCCTATTGTTGATTGCGCGATAGTTGGAGATAGGTGGTTCGGAATATGGCTAGACAGGGATCTAAGACAGGCTAGGATGGCAGCAGTCCCCTTGGATGGGGAATGGGTCGAAGGCCCGAATAGGGATGAGTTGAGAGCTTCTCTACACTCGATGAATGGTGACGTCTTGAAGCCTTCAATGTCAATTTGGCATAGAATCCTAGACTCCGAGCCAATGAAAATCGGAGTTTCTGAGGATAACATCGTTTTTACAACTGTGTCGGGAGTCTATATGATTGACTCGGACGCAAATGAGGTTTGGAGGGGCATGTTGCCAAGGTGGCCAGAAATCTCCAATCTTTTTGCATATGACCGGATTGTTAGTTTGGAGGAGTTTCCCGGTGGTTTATCGATTTGGTCCAGCGCAGGGGGAGTCTCCGTCATTGACCCCTCTAATGGACTGGAAATTTTCTCTAGGACGATTCAATTTGGGGACAAGGTATCAGGGGTTTCTCATTCTGATGAAGGGGGTTGGATGGTAATGTTGCACGAGGGGTCAATTGCAGTCATGGACAAAATTGAGGCAGAACACCGCCTCTACAAAACCAGAGGGCCAGTAATGGATGCCGAGTTCGTCGATGGATCATGGAGATGGACTGGTTGGAGGCATGATGGAAATCTGACTGGATCAGTAGTAGAGACTTCCGAACGGGACAATGTCGGAGTGGCCATGCTTAATGGAAAGGTCCTGTCAAACGATGGTAACTGGAGCGAGTGGTCGTCTACTCGTCAGACTTGACCGTGTAGCCGCACTTGCCGCATACCTTTCTGTCGCTGTGCTCCCCCAGGAAGACTCCTGGGCCACATTCCGGTTGAGGGCAGGGTATGCCCTTCCTAACCAGTTCTCCGTCCACGATTTCGTATTTCGATGGCTTGGATTTCTTCCACTTCTCTCCGGATCCGGCCATCAAGAGTCACCTTCCTCTGGTTCTTCCTCGCCTTCCTCTGGTTCTTCCTCG
>CAZPNT010000115.1:0-4396 GCA_964588055.1 uncultured Candidatus Poseidoniales archaeon
AATGCTTCAGACGGCCAGCTCAACGCTCGGTTGGTCGATATCCAAAACAAGCAAGTTGGCATCGGTACTGTACCAGAATGGGCACATCACATACATAAGAACCGACTCAACAAGGACAAACTCGTCTGCAAGGAAGGACATCAGAGATTTAATCTCTGGGAGATTAGGCAAGGAATACCTCGGAGACGGCGTTGGTGAAAAGGGTGGAAAAAAGGGTAAGGTGCAGGACGCGCATGAAGCAATAAGGCCTACAGATCCGAAACTTGAGGAAGCTGGGAACGAACATGACGAGAAAATGCTGTATAATCTAATTTGGTCTAGATTTGCTGCTAGTCAAATGTCAAACTCGACTAGGGAGAGGAGGAGTTTGGTATTCTCTTGTGAAGGCCTTGATTTGCGCCTACGCGGCACTTCCACCTGGCGAACACACTCAGGGTGGGAGGAAGTTTTCTCCTGGTCATCTAAAGGAATTGCCACAGAACCTCCCGATATTGGTTTCGAAGTAGGTTCGAAATGGGAAATAGAAGAAGACTCAACATTGACAGTTGATTTCACCAAGCCTCCAAGGCGATACTCTGAGAGCTCGATTATTCAGCAGATGAAGAAAGATGGCATAGGGAGACCTTCTACTTATGTGTCAACTGTCTCCAAATTGGTAGATAGAAAGTACGTCGAAAAGGATGGTAGTGCACTAATTCCAACATTAAACGGTAGGACACTGTGGATTGAAGTGGCACCTTTCTACAACCAAAATGATACCTATCCTGAAGGACTATTTTCTTACGGTTTCACATCAAACATGGAGTCAAATCTTGATTCTATAGAGGCTGGACAATTAAATGCACCATCACACTGGGAAGAGTTCGTAGGTGTTTTCAGAGAAATGCATAACATAGCTTTGGACAAAAGAAGGGAAAAACCAACTCTCAGACAGATCCAGTACCTGAAGAGTATCTTCAATAGAATGGATGAAGATGAGATTCAGACTTACACGGATGGAAAGTCAATTGATGATCTTACTGGGGAAGAAGTTCGCAATATTATCGATGGTTTAAGTGAAGATGTACAGGCAAATATTCCCCCTAGCAAGAAGCAGATTGAAACAATTCTGAGACTAGTGGACCGATTAAAATTGAACTTAGGAGATTTCCTAAAGGAATTGGGAGAGGAGGATCTGAATGAATTGACGGGGGGCAGGGGTGGCACTGCCAGTGACGCTATAGGGAGGCTCATCGAATTAGACAAAAATTCACCCGCAACAGAAAAACAGGTTGAGACAATAATTTCTATGACTGACAAATTAGAAATGCCCATGGAACAAGCCATGGAAGCCGTAAAAACAGAGTCCATCGAAACAATCTCTAAGTCGGATGCAAGCATTCTGATTGGAAATCTAAAGAAAACAATAAATTCCAAGCGTAGAAGCAAAAAATAGTAGCGAGTGTGCACACACATGGCCCGTATGTTCGATGTCGTTGTAGTCGGCGCCGGACCTATCGGCGGCTATCTATCACGCAGGTTCAATGAACACGGTAACAGCGTCCTCATGATAGAGGAACATGACCAAATTGGAAGGCCTTTCCAATGTGCCGGCTTAGTAAACCCTGCATCAATGAAGACGATAGGTTTGGAGGACACAATTCTAACTACAATCTGGGGCGCTAACATCCACAGCCCTACTGGGACGAGGGTGACAATAGGTGATCCCAGGGTTCCACGAACATTTTCTGTCTGTAGAAAACTCTTCGATGAGTCCGTTGTAATGCAATCAATCGCAACCGGTACAGAACTACTTCTCTCATCAAAGCCCTATTCGGCTAGTGTACACAACGAATTCGTACAAGTAAAGGTAGATGGTCCCAATGGCGAGGAAACCATTCACTGCAAGCTATTATGCGGAGCTGATGGTGCACATTCATGGGTTCGTAGAACCTTCCGAATGGGAAATCCCCGTGAAACCATGATAGGTTTCCAGATAGAAGTAACCGGATACAAAGGTAACTCTGGAATGCTTGATATGTATACCGGGAAGAACATTGCTCCTGGATTCTTTAGTTGGGCTATTCCCACGGGAGACTCTACCAGAATAGGAACATGGACAAAATCTGAATTTATGGCTGGTATATCTAGTGAGGAATATATGGGGAGAATGTTGGAAGATCACAAAATCAACTCTAGGTTCGAAGGATGCTCAGAAGTCGCTAGATTCTGCGGACCGGTTCCTAGTGGTTTGGTCAGAAGGCCGTTAAAAGAGAGGGTTGCCTTATTCGGTGATGCTGCTGGAATTTGTAAACCGACAACAGGAGGGGGAATCGGGCCGGGGTTTGAGCAGGTTGACTTGTTAGTTCCAAAGTTGAGTAAGTCAATGGAGAAAAACGATTTAAGCAGGGCCACTATGAAATCTATTTCTTCTACATTGAAGGAGATGAGCAGAAATCAAAGGAAGAAGCGCGCCCTCAGAGATGCATTCTTAACAGAAATGAGCGATTCGGAACTAGAGAGCATTTTCAACGTCTGGGCTAAACCAGAGGTGACCCGATTGATCAATGAATTCGGCGATATTGAGAACCCGATTCCTCTGGGGATTAAAATGCTCAGGGAAGTGCCACAATTCCGAAGACTTGCAGGTCGAGCTGCGAAGGCCATATTGTGGGGATAGTATGGAAAGATATGTTCAGAGAATTAGGTACCCACCATTCGAATTTGGGCACATGAGTCCTGAACACGTGCCCATTTCGATGGCCATAGTAGAATGTGAAAACATGGACGTTACTAGTTTCACTATTGGTCGTGATGATGGTTGGTTTGTTGAGTGGAGAGAGGTTGAAGAAGATGACTCTGCAATTGCTGAGATTGATTGCGAGATATCTGACTCACCTCCAAAATTCCTGACAAGCACTAGAGTGGGTTGGTTCGTTCGTCCAGATAAGCTGCACAATCTTTCGAGAAGGCTGATTTTACCCACGGTTTCATTGTTAATCGTCTCGTTATTCATTCATGCAATAGAGCCGGGATTAGTCGAGCAAGGAATAATCGGTGAAACCATTGCAGGTTCTATATCAATAGGGCCTTTGGAGTACCCCAGGTTACTTTTCTACACATTCCCGCTTTTCATAATGCCATTATTCGTTAGAACAATCGCGAACTTCCGAGATTTCAATAGACAGAGGGCAATATCAACTACCCCATACAAAGAGCCTACAATCTCAGTGAAAACAGGAAGATCCTCATCAACTGTCTCTGTAAGAGAAATAGACGACAATCTCAATCTTTCGCGAGCTAGGATTCAGGTAGGTGTTGCTATGCCAGAGAGAAGCTCAGTACTTGCATCACTACGAAGGAAAGAGGAAGGACAACCATCTCCCGGAATGTCTACCAAATTACCTGAAAAAAGAATTGCATCTGGTGACGATACGGGTACTGGCGTCGGCGAATCTACCCCTATGCAGCTTACATCCAAGAAATCGGTAATCCTTGAGCCCCTGAGAATGATGGAAAGGGGCGACTGGTGTAATATCAAATTAAATTCGGACATCATTCTTGATAACCCATCTGATAATTGGCCTGGAACCGTATACTCATCTCTAATTGCTATTCATTGGGAGATTGTAATGGAATTCATTGAATCCGATGGAAGGAAAATAATGTGGGTTTTTCCAATAGTAATGCCACAATCAGAAGAGCCTACGAACATCGAATCGCCCCCAATAATTAGTGGTAGGGCCGAGCTATCCGACTTCTAAAGAAGGAGCGGCGTCACCGATGGACACTTCTAGGATATTGTAGTCAGAGTCTCGTCTTGCTGGCTCAAATCCGCATGTTCGTATCGAGTGTTCTAACTCGGAGACAGTTGCCATGGTCTTGGTTGTTCCAGAAGCAGATACAACATTCTCCTCCATCATTGTAGAACCTATGTCATCCGCGCCAGCAGTCAATGCTATCTGCGCTACCTTCAATCCCATAGTTGGCCATGATGCTTGGATGTGATCGATATTCCTCATGAATAGCCTGGATACAGATACATGCCTTAGATACTCGACGGAGCCGGCACCCAGGTCTATGGAGCCCTTTCTCCTGCCTATTCTACCCAAGGCGTTGTTTTCCAACATAACAGGCCAAGAAATGAATGATGTGAATCCTTCGAGGCCTCTGGAATTTGACTTTTCTTGGAGGGACCTGATTTTCTCCATGTGTTCTATTCTATCTTTCACGCTTTCTCCGAAGCCGAATACATTTGTAGCAGAAGTAGTAAGTCCTAGTGATTGCGCCTCGCTCATTACTCTAAGCCAATTATCAGAAGAGCCCTTCCTAGGAGAAACTCCACTTCTTACAGTATCTACAAGCATTTCAGCACCCCCTCCAGGAAGACCGTGTAAACCGGATTCTCGGAATCTCG
>CAZPNT010000116.1:0-4185 GCA_964588055.1 uncultured Candidatus Poseidoniales archaeon
GATGAGATGTGCTATCTGATCGCCAGTCAGCGATCGGCACCCAACAGCCCCCAGTGGTTCAACACAGGACTACACTGGGCCTATGGTATCGAGGGGCCCGCACAAGGTCACAGCTTCGTCGACCCAGAAACTGGAGAGGTTGGACTTTCTACGAATGCATACGAGCACCCCCAGCCTCATGCCTGTTTCATCCAGTCTGTCTCGGACTCCCTTGTAGGGGGAACCGATTCGATAATGGGGCTATGGAACCGAGAGGCACTTCTTTTCAAGTACGGTTCCGGGACTGGTTCAAACTTCTCTAACATCAGAGGGGCAGGAGAACCCCTCTCAGGAGGAGGGACTTCGAGTGGGTTGCTCTCCTTCCTGAAAATTGGAGACAGGGCCGCTGGAGCGATAAAATCCGGAGGGACCACTCGCAGGGCAGCAAAGATGGTCACCCTCGATCTCGATCATCCCGACATCGAGGAATACATTGATTGGAAGCCAACCGAGGAAGAGAAGGTTTCCGCACTGGTAATTGGGAGTGCCATTCTTCAGAAACATGCAGATTCGATAATGGATTCGATTTGGTCCTTCGGTGACGACGGAGGGAGGTTCAGTCAGAAGGCGAACCTTGGCTTGAAGAAATCCATGATTAGAGCGATAAATGACAACGTCCCACAATCACACATTCAGAGGATCGTGGATCTGGCCGAGCAGGGTTGGAAGGGGTTGAAGTTCGAGGCACTTGACACCGATTGGCAGGGAGAAGCCTATGCCACAGTTTCGGGTCAGAACAGCAACAACTCAGTAAGAGTCCCCAACTCATTCATGGATGCGGTAAAGTCTGGTGGAGACTGGAACCTGTACTTCAGAACCGAGAGGGAGGCCGCTGAAGAGGAGGAGCGTGAGCCCGAGCCCTGCAAGACACTGGATGCGGGAGGCCTTTGGGACAAGGTCGCCTATACTGCATGGGCCTGCGCTGACCCTGGAGTGCAGTTCGACACGACGATTAACGAGTGGCACACATGCCCTGAAGCAGGACGAATCAACGGATCGAACCCCTGCTCGGAGTACATGTTCCTCGATGATACTGCATGCAACCTAGCGAGCATTAACCTGTTACACTACTACGACTTAGATACTCATAAATTCGAAATTGAGGACTTCAGGCATAGCGTAAGACTCTGGACTACTACTCTAGAGATCAGCGTCCTGATGGCGCAATTCCCGTCGGAGTCGATTGCGAGAGGCTCCTACGACTACAGGACCCTGGGGCTGGGGTACTGCAACATCGGGTCACTCCTGATGCATATGGGAATCCCCTATGACGATGAAAGGGCCTACGCAATCTGCGGTGCAATCACCTCGATAATGTGCGGCGAGACCTATGCCACGAGCGCAGAGATGTCATCAATCCTAGGACCGTTTCCCGACTATGAGAGAAATGAGGATGCCATGCTCCGAGTGATGCGAAACCACAGAAGAGCGGCTTACGATGCGCCTGCTTCGGAGTACGAGGGGCTGACAGTTGCCCCCATGGGAATCAATGCAAAGAAGTGCCCCAAGGACCTTCTTGATGCTGCACGCAGCTGTTGGGACCGAGCCCTGATGGAGGGAGAGGAGCACGGTTACAGAAACGCTCAGACCACGGTAATCGCACCAACCGGGACCATAGGGCTAGTAATGGGAGCAGATACCACAGGGGTAGAGCCTCAGTTCTCACTTGTACAGTACAAAACCCTAGCCGGTGGCGGTTCGCTGAGAATAATCAACAACGGAGTGCCCAACGCGCTTAGCAGGCTAGGTTACTCTGAGAGCGATGCAGTTGCGATAGAGGAGTACATAATGGGCACGAAGAGGCTCAGTGACTGCCCGAGCCTGCCTCTAGATCGATTGAAGAGCGTGGGTTTCGATGACAGCCTTCTCTCCACCATTGAAGGAAAACTAGGAGATGTGTTCGATCTCAGGTCGGCATTCTCACCATCCATTCTGGGTGAAGAATTCTGCGCTGGAAAGCTCGATATGTCTCAGGACCAGATAGAAGACCCCTTCTTCGACACTCTAGGATTCCTAGGATTCTCCGAACAGGAGATCAATTCGGCGAATGACCACATATTCGGTTACAATACAATCGAAGGGGCCCCTGGACTGAACGACGAGCATCTGGCCGTGTTTGACTGTGCCACTCCATGTGGCAAATACGGGAAGAGGTCGATAGCATGGGATGCACATGTCAAAATGATGGCAGCTGCTCAACCATTTATTTCTGGAGCAATTTCAAAGACCATCAACATGCCATCCGATGCAAGTATAGAGGACGTGAGAGAGGCCTACAACCTAAGTCATGCAACCATGAACAAGGCATGTGCAGTATACAGAGATGGGAGTAAGCTATCGCAACCCCTGATGAGCCAACTAGTGGACTCGTTGGAACTCGATGAGGAAGAGGAAGTGGAAAACGTTGTCGAGAAGATGGTAGAGGAGGCGGTGACCGCTCTCCCGCTTCCCGAGCCCGTGGCAAAGCCTGTGGCCAGGGCTTTGGTAGAGGATTATATCGCCTCTAGAAGGTCTCTTCCTGACAGGAAGCGAGGAGCGAACTTCAAGGCCAGAGTGGGAGGGCACAGCGTACGTCTGATTACTGGAGAATACGAAGACGGGAAGCTTGGCGAGATCTTCCTACTGACATCCAAGGAAGGGGCTGCTTGGAGGGCTCTCCTGTCACAGTTCGCCATAGCCGTATCAATAGGATTGCAGCATGGGGTCCCGATAGACGCCTTCGTGAAGTCATTCACATTCACTAAGTTCGAGCCGAGCGGCATGATAGAAGGTGGAAGCGGCAGGGTGAAGATGTCATCCAGTATCATCGACTGGGTTTTCCGCGAGCTCGCGATAGAGTACGCAGGGAGGGATGACCTAGCCCATGTACCACTGGAGGAGGAGGACCTGGATCCCTTCTCGATCAGCAGGCCCGAGGTGACCGCGCAGGGCCTAGCGAGAAGCCAAGGTGAGAAGAGAGAGGTGCAAATGACCCTCGAAGCTACCGTGGGGCCCATCCTGGATTCTGAATCCAAGGCGAGGCAGGCAGCCAAGGAAAGAGGCTTCACTGGGGATATCTGCGATGACTGCGGGGGTAGCCAGATGGTCAGGAACGGTACTTGCCTGAAGTGCAACGAATGTGGCTCTACGACTGGTTGCTCGTAATTTGCCACTCAAATCTCAAGCTCTATGTTGAGATTCTGGATGAGTTCCTTGTACCTGTTCCTGATAGTGACCTCTGTGACTCCTGCGACCTCGGCAACCTCTCTCTGAGTTCTCCTCTTTCCGCATAGAACGCTAGCGATGTAGATAATCGAGGCTGCAATTCCAGTAGGGCCACGGCCGCTTGTCAGCTCCTTCTCCTGAGCAGCTGCGATCAACTCGTACGCTTTGGCTTGTACCTCCGCATCCAAGTCGAGGCCAGAGCAGAATCTCGGGATGTAGTCCTCCGGCTTAGTTGGAGGGATCTTCATCCTCAATTCCCTTACCATGAATCGATACGTGCGACCAATCTCCTTTCGACCGGTCCTGCTAGCCTCTCCTATCTCATCCAAAGTTCGTGGATTCTCGCAAATTCGGCATGCAGCGTAAAGGCTCGCAGCCGCAACCCCTTCAATCGACCTACCACGGATAAGCCTAGCATCTACCGCCTTGCCGTAGGTTACTGCTGCAGTCTCCCTGATGGTCTTGGGAAGATCGAGTCTGCTAGCCATCCTGTCCAGCTCGGCCAGTGCCATGGCCTTGTTTCGCTCTGTGGCATTGCTTACACGAGAGCGCTTCTGCCATTTCCTCATCCTGTAGAATTGGCTTCGATACCTGCTAGAAATCGACTTTCCTGAGTAGTCCTTGTTCTGCCAATCGATGTCTGTGGATAGTCCCTTGTCATGCAGCATTACTGTCATGGGGGCACCGGTTCTTGCTCGCTGATCACCCTGTTCTGGACTGAATACGCGCCACTCTGCGCCCTGATCAATCACCTTGTCCTCCAGCACAAGTCCGCAGTCATCACAGACCACTTCCCCTCTGGATTCGTCTTTACTCAGATTTCGGCTTCCACATTCATCGCACTTCACTGTATCTTCTACCAGATATGACATAGCTGCGCCCCCCCTTTCAACGAAAAGGTATTAAATTCCGAAAAGACATCATATTTAAGGTTATAATTCT
>CAZPNT010000117.1:0-4170 GCA_964588055.1 uncultured Candidatus Poseidoniales archaeon
TTCCGACTACATCTGAACCCCCCATGGACGGCCATTTGCTTATTCAGAATGCGACTCTTGTATTGCCGGATAGGATTGTCGAAGGAGACTTGCGCGTTTCGAATGGCTCAATCGCGACCATCGCTGCCGGAGGAGGTTTGGAGCCTGGTATTGAAGAGTCTGTAATCGATGCTACTGGCTTGCACCTACTTCCAGGGGCAATAGACCCTCATGTTCACTTCAGGGAGCCTGGAAATACCGACAAGGAAGATCTCGAGAGTGGGAGTAGAGCTGCTGCTGCAGGCGGAGTAACCGCATTCCTAGACATGCCCAACAACAACCCCAATGCTACAAACCGTGCCACCTTGGAGCGAAAAATTGCTCTTGCATCCGAGAAGGCGGTTACCCATCATGGCTTCTTCGTTGGTGCGACCAAGGACAACATCAGCGATCTACAGAGCGTCGAAGGAATGGACGGGGTTTGCGGAATCAAGATTTTCATGGGCAGTAGTACAGGGGACTTACTCGTTCACGAGCAAGAGGATCTAGAGAATATCTTCGCCAACACAGGGGGAATAATCGCCACCCATGCAGAAGATGAGGTTCGCCTTCAGCAGCGCTCTGCAGAGTTTAGGCATAGTACAGACATAGCCTCGCATGCTGAGTGTAGGGATGTCGAATGCGCTTTCCTGGCTACCAAGAGAGCTGCTTCACTGGCTAAGGATCACGATCACCGCCTTCACATCGTCCACCTCACTAGTGGAAAGGAGGCGGACTGGTTGAACAAAAACAAAGGTGATCTAATCACTACCGAGGTGTGCACCCAGCACCTTACCTTCGATCAGGATGATGTCGAGAGACTAGGCGAGAGGTTACTGATGAATCCGCCAATTCGCTATACTGAGGATAGGGATGCCCTTTGGAGGAGGTTGAAGGACGGGACGATAGATTGTGTTGTCACCGACCATGCCCCCCACACTCTGGAAGCCAAGTCTGTGGGTTTCCCCGATGCCCCGGCTGGAATGCCCGGTGTAGAAACATCGTTGCCGCTGATGCTGACTCATGCGATGGAGGGTAGGTGCGAAATAATGGATGTCGCAAACTGGATGTGTTCTGGTCCGGCCAATGTCTACGGGATACGGAAAAAGGGCTCCATTGTCGAGGGAAATGACGGAGATTTGGCGCTCGTCGATTTGGAGAACCGGAGGACTATTGCCGATGCAGATACTTGGACAAGGGTGGGTTGGACTCCTTACTCGGGCATGGAGCTCACTGGCTGGCCAATGTACACCATTGTCGATGGTAATGTGATTCACAGGAGAGAGTTGGGAGGATCTCTTCGAGGTACCGCAGTGGCTGTTCCGGGAAGTAGTGGGAGAGTTCTGAAGTTCGACTCACTGTGAGTCAACTAGGATCGGAATTATCATCACTAGGTTCCGAGTTTTCAGCAGGCTCCGCTTCAATTGAGTCTACTTCGGAAAATCCATATGGCTCGTTTCCAGGTAGTTCTAACTCCACCATGATCTGTAGATCATAAGTCCTGTGAACCGTCGCACCACCTGACGAGAATGCGTAGACGTAATCCCCCATGAATACAGATCTGCGGATGCTGGTAGTTCCCGACCACCAGTTGGACAGTCCATCCTCGTTGTAGAATCCTGAGTGCTCAACCTCGCCATGATTGCTTAGGGTCCCATTCTCGGTATCGACCTCGATCATCTTGAGCATAGAGACGTACTGGTATCCTGAGTAGTAGTATACTCTCCCATCCAACTCAACCTCGTCGTATACGTACCTGTGGGTTGACAGAGGGACTGCTAGAAGAGACTCGGGGGCCCAGAAGGTGAACGCCTTGTGCTCGTATGTTGCCTCGGAGTAGGACCAAGACCATCCGCAGTTTCTGATGTCCTCGCAATTCTGGTCTGTGTAGGCCGGAGTGAGTGGGATCGTGTCCGAGAGTTCTGGGCTGCTCGTGTCGCTTACATCGAAAAGAGACACCTGTGTTGTAGACCAATCAAGACCGAGTCCGTCCTCTCCTCCGGCGATTCCAATGGTCAGGAGGTTGTTTTCGTCAACTGGATGGATGTATGTGGAGACCCCGGGGACGTGGAGCTCCCCCAGAACAATGGGGTTGTATGGGTCAGACAGGTCGAGTACCCAAAGTGGATCTATGTTCATGAAAGTCACTAGATAGCCTCTGTCTCCGACGAACCTAGCACTCCAGATTGTCTCTCCCTCTGCTATATCTCCCAGGAAACCAGTCTGAGAGAGATTCCCCTCCCCATCATCCATCAGGATGGTGACTTGGTTTGTCGGACCGGACCAAACGGGTTCGCCGTTCTCGTCTGTCTCAGCAATCCTCCACCACATCCACCAGTTATCAGATGTGGAGGCAACACGTATCGCACCATCGTGTTCGCTGATAGAGAACTGGTCGTTCACTGTCCCATCGATCCTTCCTGAAGCTAGATATGTGGTATGGTTGGCGTCACTGATGTCGAAGGAGTGGATGTTGGTGGCATCCTCCCACTCCGAGTTCCTCCAGAACCACCAACCATCGTTAGCAGGCTCAGCCAGAACTAGAGTATCCTCAGAGGAATATACGTGGGCCCATGAGGATGTAATGTGATCAACCTCCAGCGATACTTCGTCACTGAGCATCTGGATCGTCATTATGGTTGTGAATCCCCTTCCTGCGCTATCCGAGCTAGCTGAGAACTCTGTGCACTGCTCGTAAGTTAGGGGGTGCGTGAATATCTCCTCTCCCCTGATCTCATAGATATGGGGGACGAAGTCATCTAGAGTGAGGTCGGAGATGACCTGCTCGTTGCTTAGGATTGTCTGTTTTACGCTCTCGTTCCAGATTCCCATCCTATTGTCAGTATCTTCTTCGGACCAGTAGTCCTTGGGCAAGTCCACCCAGGTTCTGATGCCATCGAAGTATGTCCAAAGATGAGTCACTGAACGGACCGTCCCGTCCACCATCCTGGCCGTGTGGTAGTTGCCCTCGATGTACAGCTCCTTCTCCACAACTGGAGATGATCTGTTCGTGATGTCAACCACTGTGTACTTGACTAGGTTCTGGACCTTGGTGTAGCTGTATGACTCGTCGTGAACGCTGTCACTGACCGTAACTTCCTCCGTCATCAGCTTCCTGAGCTCGCTGTCTTCGGGTAGCGCCCAATAGTATATCGAAGATGAGATGACTAGCCTATCCCCCTCTATCATCATCTGAGTAGGTGTTCCCTCTATGGTTAGATTGGACTCCAACGTGAGCTCCCCAAACTCCGGGACTCCCATAATCAGCAGTAATTGGCCATTCAGCATGTAGATGTGGTAACCGTCAGTCTTCAGGAAGTCGGCCTCGTCAACTCCTGACTCCTGGTTGTTTGTCCCTGAGAACTCTCCCTCACGTGATCCTTGATTCTGGCCTGCCACTGTGCCGCCGTCATCGGTGGAGACGTCAGCCTCGAGCGCCATTTCTGGTTCTCCGAGAAGAGCATCTCCATCCATCCTCATCATGATTGGTTCAGTGACCCAGTGCCAGTAGCTCTGTTGATCTAGATTGACGATCATCTCATCGTATACAGCCCTCTGAAGATCCTCGAGGAGGGTCTCGCATGCATCGTAGGTGTTTAGAGAGGGTGAAGATCGAGTCCTCTCCGGAAGATCTAGCTTGGGATAGTCCCCCTCTAGGGCGTTGATGGTGCGATCTATATCATCGATTACGTCATCTACGGCCTGAAGACAGCCTGCTGTCATCATCAAGAGCATTATCGAGATTGCCCGTATTGGTTTTCTTACCATACATGTTCCTCCATATTTCCATATTTCAATCCACTAGTGAGTAGCATACATCTCCGGTAGTTTAAATCTCGATTGGACCGAAAATAGGTGGTTCACAAATTGGCGGGATATTTCTTGGTTCTGGATCCTCCAAGTCATCATCTTCTTCGCTCGTCATCTCAACGCCACCAGTGTGCTCACTGGTGACGAGGCTCTTTGTGCCGGCCAAGAAAATCAGCGCGGCTACCTGCATGTCCAGTGTTTGGTCCATGAAGCCTAATCATCGTCATCTGTAATTTAAAGAAATTGGCTGTATGTTTCTAAGTTGTTTCACACATTAAGGAAATCATTGGTGCGAACACCGGGAGTTGAACCCGGGTTAGCAGGTTGGGAACCTGCTGTCAT
>CAZPNT010000118.1:0-4058 GCA_964588055.1 uncultured Candidatus Poseidoniales archaeon
GCCTTCTCTCGACCAGATTTCCTTGGCAACATCCCTTCCATACCTGTAATCCAGAGGGGAAACCGGCATAACTACGACTCGTCCGACCATGGTCTCCTGTTTGAGTCTAGCGATTTCAAGAAAGTCTGCATGTTAGCACCTCTAGTGACCCCCTGGGCCCATTCCAGATAACCTCCCCCTCGATGAGTACTTCCCTGCTCATGTGAGGGGCATTAACTACAATTGTCTCGAACTCACCACCCTCTCCGTCTAAGTTGAATCGATGCTCGTTTGATAGTATTCTGAGGTCCTCCAGAGATTCCCTCTCAAGGACTCTACCAACCCACTCGATACCCATTCCTTCTGTAGAAACAGAGGTAAACATCACTCTGAATCCGTGTTCTAGTAGAGACTCCATATGGCTACTTGGGTCTTTATGCCAGAGTGGGCAGAATGAAGAAACTCCAAGCCTCTCGCACATCATCTCAATCCTCGTCTTCTGGTAGTCCGAACGAAGCGCACCTACCACAAGCCCGTCTACTTCTAGAGGCCCAGAGTGTATTTTCAGGCCACTCGGAAGCTCGATCCCTCTTGGCAAGAGGTCTTCAGACTCTAAATCAACCTGTTCCCCAAGTATCGATGACTCTAGATCATTGACTTCATCATCCTCTTCACCCAATGACAATACTGGCTTCCACGAGATTCCCATGGAAGATGCTTGAAATGCTGTAATCCATGTGTTTTGCAACTGAAACATCATTGAATCATCTCCTCTGACTAGTACGGAAACCAACGAAACGACATCCCAACCCTGAAGTTGGGCCCACCACGACGCATACGTCGAGTCTTTGCCCCCAGAAGCCAGTACTGCTACTCTCATTTTCCCACCTAACTAATTCCCTCATAATGGATGCCCGATTGAGTCTTCCCCCAACCAATATTGATAAGAGTCCGTTCTGACAAGGCACCGATAACGATGCAGCCTAGCGGACGAGGTTATGACCACGGGGTCTCTACTTTCTCCCCAGATGGTAGGTTATACCAGGTAGAGTATGCACGTGAATCAGTGAAGAGAGGAACCACCACCGTAGGATTGGTGTACAAAGATGGAGTAGTTCTCATTGTAGACAAAAGAGTCCAAAGTAAATTGGTAATCACCGACTCAATCGAGAAGATGTATCAGATTGACAATCACGTCGGAATTACGACCTCAGGACTGGTAGCAGATGCTCGTCAACTTGTCGACAGGGCAAGAGTTCAATGCCAAATAAACCGAATGACATACGGCGATAACATCCCAGTCTCAACTTTGGTAAAGAAGATGTGCGACTATAAGCAGTCATTTACCCAGTACGGTGGGGCAAGACCATTCGGCACAGCTCTACTAATTGCCGGATTCGACGATGAGGGAGCCCATCTATTCGAAACCGATCCTTCTGGTGCTTACCAGTCTTACAATGCTGGTGCAATTGGCAGGGGAAAGGCCACGGCAATCGACTACTTCGAGGATAAGTGGAAGAAGGGTCTGACACAGAATGCTGCCATCAAGATGGGACTCGAGGCGCTACGGGACTCTCTAGAGGAAGATTTGAACTCAGAAACCGTAGAGATTGGTTGCGTAGACAAGAATGGCTACGTTAAATTGGATAGAGAGTCAACCTTGAAGCATCTGGACAAGCTGTCCTGATACCCCACCATCATAAGCCAACGGCCCTATCGAATTACATGGTGAGTCTCGATGACGCTGTGCTAGCCCGTCTTGAGAAGGGCGGTAGCAGGTATGAGATACTTGTAGATCCCCAACTAGTAGACAACTGGAAAGTGGATAGTGATTCAGTGGAAATCTCGGAATTACTAGCAATAGAAGAGGTTTGGTCGGATGCCAGAGCGGGGGAACGGCCCAACGGAGAGTCTCTTCAGAACACATTCGGCACAACAGATATTCCCACTTGTGCAAGAATCATTCTGGAAAAGGGCAGCATACAACTAACCACTGCCCAGAGAAAGAACCTGATTGAAGAAAAGAAGCGTCAGATAATCAATGAAATTGCCTCTACTGCAACAGACCCCAAAACAAAACTGCCACACCCTAGAACAAGAATCGAAAATGCACTGGAGGAAATCAGATTTTCAGTTGATCCATTCAAATCTATAGAAAGTCAGGTGGAAGAGGCAGTATCGGTGCTGAGGCCTGTAATACCACTCCAATTTATTACTATACGATTGGCCTTTATGGTGCAAGGCAAGGACTACGGGGGAGTAAGCCAAATGCTTAGGGACTCGATTCAGAAAGAAGAGTGGATGAGCAATGGTAATTGGGTCTGCGTTGTTTCTGTCCCAGGTGGTATGAAAAACGACATTATAGACAAAGTTGCTTCTAGGTCGCCCGACGTAGAAGTTAGAGAATTGGACTGATAGGGGATTTCTTCTCAGCATCAACGGTTATGAACGGTGGGCCGGTCGCGCGGCCCGATAACATGACGAAAAAGAACGGTGCGGCAGGGCCGCAAGGAAAATTACGAGGTAACGGCCTCGTTGTGCCCGGAGAAGATTTGGGTGATTCAGAAGGCTTTGAGGCAGGACATGGCGTAATGGTCATATCAGGCAGACTCAAGGCAGTAAAGCAAGGAAAGATAATGGAAAAGGGCCGGGCGATATCGGTCGAGCCAACCCATACCAGATACATCCCAAGACCGGGAGACTTGGTAATTGGCTACATAGAGGGGTGCACGAATAATCTATGGTTCATTGAATTAGGAGCCCCATTTAATGCGATTCTCCCAATGAGTCTTGGTCCGGGAAAGGTTGACTTTGGCGGAACTAGATCAGTAATGGATATCGGTGACGCAATACTCTGTAGGGTTCAGGAAGTAGAAGAAACACACTCGAGTGTTGTCACAATGAAGGGAATGGGTTTGAGGAAAATTCGTTCTGGCGTGGTCGAAGAAATCGACCCACATTTGCTTGGAAGGCTTATCGGAAAGGGTGGTGAAACTCTCAGAAGGATGAAAGCCGAAACGGAGTGCCGAATTGTTGTTGCAGACAACGGCAGGATGTGGATAGACGGCGAACTCCAAGGAATTCTCGATGTTCGCAACAGACTAGGAGAAATTTCCAGAGATGGAAGAGGGGGTGGAAACTGATGGGAGGATACGGAGACGTTCAGATGATCGACGAAAACGGCATCCGAGTCGATGGGAGAGGGCCAGGAGACGTTAGACCAATCACAATAGAAACCGGGGTTGTCCCCGTTGCCGACGGATCTTGTAGGATGACATGGGGGACCAATGAAGCAATAGTTGCAGTTTATGGGCCAATGGAGGCCCATCCACGCAAGATTCAGAGACAAGATCGCGCAGTTTTGGATGTTGCATACAACATGGCCCCATTTTCGACTACCGACCGGATGAGACCTGGATTCAATCGTAGAAGCAGAGAGGTTAGCAAGGTTACAAAGGACGCTCTTGAGAGCGTTGTACTTCTCGAGCTATACCCTCGCTCAAAGATTAGAATCAGTATCGAGATAGTTTCTGCCGAGGCTGGAACCAGATGCGTCGGACTAACCGCTGCTTCAGTCGCACTTGCAGATGCTGGAATTCCTATGACTGACATGGTTGTCAGCGTCGCCAGTGGAAAGATCAACGATGTAGTGGTATGCGACCTCAATAAGGAAGAAGACAACTATGGAGAGGCCGACCTTCCTATGGGAATACTGCCTAATTCTGGCGAACTAGTCTTCTTGCAGATGGATGGCGACTTATCACAAGATGAATTCAAGGAAGCATGGCAGTACAATATGGATGCTGCTCAGGAAATTCACAAATTGATGGTTGAAGCACTGAAGGGAGGCGCTTAACAATGACGATTCCAATTGTACCCAGTCTACTAAGAGACCACCTTTCCGACCTCGCAGGAAGAGATGCCAGAATAGACGGAAGAGGAAGATGGGAAGGAAGGGACCTGGAAGTGGAACATTCGATTCTTCCTAGGGCAGAGGGTTCAGCCAGGGTAAGGATGGGTGACACCATTGTATTAGCGGGGGTCAAGTTCCAGATTATGCAACCTTACCCAGATCGTCC
>CAZPNT010000119.1:0-4056 GCA_964588055.1 uncultured Candidatus Poseidoniales archaeon
GTATCTCTTAATGCCGGTTGTGTTTTTGTGACATCGATCCCATCTATTAGAACTTTGCCATCATCCGGTTTTTCTAATCCTGATATAATTCTTAAAGTTGTAGTCTTCCCAGCACCAGTTGGACCGAGCAAAATTAAAAATTCAGAATTTTTTATTTCAAAATCAAGATTTGATAAGGCTATGGTTTTATCAAAAGTCTTTGTTATTTTCTCCAGCTTTACATTTGCCATATCAGATTGTCATATATTCACTTGGGAGTGCTTTTTCGGATGCCCCATCAAAAATAATAGCTGATTTTGAATCGAAGCCTATCTTCACATTTTCATTAATAGAATGATTTGTATCCTTGGAAACTCTTACTTTTAACTGACCAACATCAGTATTTATTGTTAAAATCTTTCTTGTCCCCAGATACTCTGAGCCGTAAATTTCTCCTGCAATACCATCATCTCGAGTAAGCTTCATATTTTCCGGTCTGACTCCAATAACATTTTTTTTAGAGCTAGTTCCTTGATGTTGAACTGGAATGCTAAACAAATCCCCGTTGATTGAAATATTATTAATCCCTTTTTCTATTGCTGAATCAACTGGAATAAAATTCATTGACGGTGACCCTATAAAAAAACCGACGAATTTTGTTTTAGGTTTTGAATATATTTCATTTGGAGTGCCTGTTTGCAGTATTTCCCCTTGGTTCATTACGGCAACTCTATCTCCCATTGTCATTGCTTCAATTTGATCATGTGTTACATAAACTGTTGTAGCTTCAATTCGAGTGTGAAGCTTTTTTAATTCGAAACACATTTGCTCTCTGAATTCAGCATCCAGTGTACCCAAGGGTTCGTCCATCAAAAAAGCAGCAGGCCTTCTTACTATTGCTCTGCCTAGTGCAACTCTTTGACGATCTCCTCCTGAAAGTCCAGATACCTTGGATTTAAGCAAATGCTCTATTCTAAGCAATTGAGAAACTTCGGTAACCCTCTGTTTTATATCAATTTTTTTCATCTTTTGCATTTTCAGGGGGAAGGACAGATTTTTTTCTACATTCAAGTGTGGATATAATGCAAAAAGTTGAAAAACAAAAGCAATATCTCTTTGAGAAGCTTTAAGTGACGTTACATTATTGTTGTCCAAAAGTATTTTCCCGGAAGTTGGTATTTCTAATCCGGCAATCATTCTTAGTGTTGTAGTTTTTCCACATCCTGAAGGACCAAGCAGGACAAAAAAGTCACCGTTTTTAATTTTCAGGTCTGACTCAGTAACTGCAGTAAATTCTCCGAATTTTTTTTGAACGTTTTGTAGAATTATTTCAGCCATATTATGATTTTCCGCTCGGGAAGTGACTAACAATCAGGAACATGACTGTTCCTCCAAGTATAAAGTTGAATGAATATGTATATAGATCAATAGAATATGGCTGTAAAAGCATGAACGAGCCAATGATAATTACTGTGGACGCAATATTTTCCCATGGTTCTTTTACCCACAATTTTCTTAAAAAACTTTTTTTTGAAGATTTCATTTTCTTACTGCTCCGAATGTGATTCCTCTCAAAAGATGTTTTCTCAAAACCACTGTGAAAATCATAACTGGCACCAAAAACATTACAGTACCCGCAGCGATGGCCGGCCAATCCAACCCTCCTTCACCAATAATGGTGGGAATAAAAGGAGGAGCAGTTTGGGCTTCTGAGAAGGTTAATAAAACTGCGAAAGCATATTCATTCCAAGCGAAGATCATACAAAATATTGCTGTTGCAGCAATGCCTGTCATAGCCTGTGGAAGCACTATTTTGAAAAATGCATGTAATCTTGTATAGCCGTCCACCATTGCAGCTTCTTCATATTCCTGGGGAATTTCATCCATAAACCCCTTGAGTAGCCAGACAGCTAAACTTAGGTTTACCATGGTGTATAAAATTATCATTCCTAGATGAGTGTCACTCAATCCCAATTTTCGGTACATCAGAAAAATTGGTACTGCAACCGCAATGGGAGGAAACATCCGTGTAGATAAAATGAAGAACATCAAATCATCTTTTAGAGGTATTTTGAAACGCGAAAAGGCATACGCAGCAAGTGCTCCAAGAAAAACTGATAAAAATGTTGAACCAAATCCTATAATGAGTGAGTTGAAAAAACGACCAAGAAAACGTGAAGGGCCTGCTATTACCATTTGTCTACTTCTGACTAATTCTTCATACCAGGTATTAGGTGGTGGCAGCGAATCCAGGTATTCCTTTGACTGTCTTGATCTTTGCGTAAACAGATTGACCCAACCTTCCAATGAAGGGTCAAAAATAACAGTTGGAGGGTAACTAACCGCTTCATTAGCACTTTTGAATGAAGTCATCACCATCCAGGCGATTGGTATCAAAGTTATTATTGCGTATATTATTATGATTACTGCTGCTGTTTTTTTACTGAAAGAAGAAGGTTCCAGTGGAGAGCGGATCGGATCCAATGACATGATTATTTTTCCTTAACCTTATTCATAATTTTTACCCAAATGTTTCCAAGCCCAAAAATTGTAACAAACATAATAACCGCAAACGCAGAACTGTAGCCTGTTCTCCATTTTTCGAAGGCCTCCCTTTTTAAATTGATCGATGCTAACTCTGTAGTGGAACCAGGGCCACCTCCGGTCAGTTCAATAACTAAATCAAACATCTTGAAATTTTCTATTCCTCGGAAAAGAAGGGCAAGCAGCAAAAAAGGTAAAATTGATGGCATAGTAATATGAATGAACTGTTGAAATTTGCTGGCACGATCTACTTCTGCAGCTTCATATAGATAATTTGGTATAGACTTTAGACCAGCCAGGCATATCAGCATTGTGAACGGAGTCCACATCCAAGTATCAACAATGATTATGCTCCACGGAGCAAGTTTAACATCGCCGATCATCGTAAATTCACCTAAATTGAAAAAATAGTTAATAATATAATTAAAAATTCCGGACTGGGGCTGATAAATGTAAGTCCAGAAAACTGCAACCACAGCAGGAGATAGCATCATAGGTAAAACGATTATGGTGGTAAGTATTTCATTACCTTTGAATTTTTTATTCAGTAATAAGGCTAGGCCAAGTCCGATTAAAGCCTGGAGCAACAAAGTCCAAAACATGAAATGAGCCGTAGCCTGCATAGTCTCCCAAATGTCTTCCTTGTTCAGAATTTTTACGTAGTTTTTTAGACCAACAAATTTAATTTCTCTACCAGGTTTGTTGGCATAGAAATTCGTGAAGGACATACTGATAGCATAAACAAGGGGATAAATGTTTATTGCCAACAATAAAAGTATGGTTGGAGTAACAAATAACCAGGTGATAGCCCGGTCCGAAAGACCTTTAGATTTTTGAATTATTTGTTTCACTTCAGTATCTGTGAGACCGGATTCGCAAGATGCTGAATCCGGCCTTTATAACTGTGTAAAATTTTATATTAATTATAGATATCAAAGATTATAGTTTGCCGTCTGCCTCGAAAGTTTCTGTCCAATCTTCAATGAGTTTGTCCAGTGCTTGCTTGGCTGTACCTTTATCGCCTACTACAAAATCATGTACACGTTTCTGCATTGCAAGCATCAACTCAACGAAAGTGGGCTCCTGCCAGAAATCTTTGACTTTACCCATAGAGTCAAGAAACCCTTGTGCATATACTTGAGAGCCGACAAATCCCGGATCGTTTAATACGGATTTGTGACAGGAATATCCGCCTAGGGCCCACCACTTGGCTTGAACAGAAGGTTTGGAAAACCATTTTATATATTGGAGAGCAAGGTCTTTTTTATCTGAATAGGAAACAACAGACATTCCTTGACCACCAAGTGTCGCTCCAATAGCTTTTTGGTCAGGATTTGCGAAGAAACCTGATTTTCCTCCACCAACATCAGGATCTTTGTTTACTCCAGGCCAGAATGCATACCAGTTCATCTGCATCGCTACCTGTCCTGATTTATAAGCATCAAGATTTGCTTCCATATAGGCATCTGAATGTCCTGGAGGAGTACATTCTTTGTATATTTTTTTGTAAAATTCAAGTGCCTCAACTGCCCT
>CAZPNT010000120.1:0-4030 GCA_964588055.1 uncultured Candidatus Poseidoniales archaeon
GTCTGCTTTTCATCGAGTCATACCGGGAATTACCCCTCCTAACTTGGCCGAGGAAACTCATTGACGCATTCGTCGAGTTGGAGGAGTCAATGGCCAAGTGGAGACACGACCATGCACGCATGGTAGAGAGGATAATTGGAAAGAGGACCGGGACAGGAGGCACCAGTGGAGTGGACTACTTGGATGCAACAGCCAGATATCGAATTTTCAAAGATCTGTGGGAAGTAAGAACAATCCTGGTAAAACCACAGAATAGGCCTGAGCTGATCAATGCAGATTTCTACGGTTACAATGTTGATTCGTGAACATAGGGGTCAAACTTGCATCGTGCCATTGAAGGCTAGGTCATCAGTGGACAGTTCATGCCCGTTCCAGTTATCTGTGCTTATGCACGAACTCCGGTAGGAAAGTTTCGAGGTTCGCTTGCTGAGTTCAGTGCAGTAGACCTAGGAATTATGGCAGTGAAGGAGCTCTTCTTTCGTTCAGGAATTGATCCATCCGGGGGATTAGTCGATCAAGTGTATTTGGGCCAAGTTCTGCAAGCGGGATGCGGGCAGGCACCAGCACGTCAAGTAGCCATTGGAGCGGGGATGCCGGTTACAACGCCCTGCACTACAATCAACAAAGTGTGCGGATCGAGCCTGAAGGCAGCAATGATTGCAGCCACAGAGATAAGGGCAGGGGTCTCAGAAGTTGTGATAGTCGGAGGTATGGAGTCTATGAGCAATGCACCACACATTGCTAGGAACGTATCCAAGGGACAAGGCGTCCCATTCGCTTCTCTAGAGTCTGTCCTCATAGGGGACGGGTTGACGGATTCATTCACTGGCGAGTCGATGGGCAACACTGGCGAGACAGTGGCTGAGGAACACGGGATTAGCAGAGAGGAGTCAGACAAATTCGCAGTTCGTTCACACGTTCTAGCTAACGAAGCGTGGGAAGAAGGATGGATGGATGAAGAGGTATTCCCTGTCGGTTCACTGACCATGGACGAAGGCATTCGTCCAGAAACCAACGAAGAGATTCTCTCGAGGCTTGGGGCTGTATTCTCCGAAGATGGGCAAGTCACAGCAGGAAATGCCAGTCAAGTCTCGGATGGGGCCTCTGCTGTCCTGATTGCATCCGAAGAGGCGGCAAAAAGAGAAGGTTTGCCAGTCTTAGCAAGAATAGTAGATTATGCCACATCGGGAGTGGAATCCAGCAGAGTGATGTCTGCACCGATTCCGACTGTGAAAAAGCTTCTGAAGATCTCTGGGAAGAGGTTGGAAGACGTTGATATCTTCGAGCATAACGAGGCTTTCGCTTCGGCTTCGTGTGCAATAAAGGGATCATTAGGAATCCCCGATGATTCGTTCAACCCCCATGGAGGAGCCATAGCCATAGGGCATCCACTAGGTGCGACAGGTGCAAGATGCCTGATGACGTTGGTTAATGCAATGCGTAGGAACGAGGCAAAAAGGGGCATTGTGACAGTTTGTCTTGGTGGAGGGAACGCAGTTGCGATGATGGTAGAGTCTCCATAGCCAAGTATCGGTTCTCTCAATGGAGTCATAGACCTTATTTGGGAGTCTCCGGTCGAGCGCCCCGATGGTTGAGCCAGTTCGCACTCACACGCGCTTCGAAAAAGCCAGAATTATCGGTGCCAGAGCACTCCAGATTAGCATGGGAGCCCCCCTCTTCGTGACAGAGGATGAGCTACGTGAGAAGTACAGCGGAGAGCTTATTCAACTCTACGGCGTAGATGATGCAAAGGAGAAAGTCGTTCTAGATCCGATGAAGATAGCCACACTGGAGTACGAGCAGAACAAGATTCCAATCGACATAGACCCACACTTAAAGGAAGAGTGAAGCGTTGCGGCCCCTTACAGGGAGCGATAACAATTGACTAACTGGAAGTATTCTAAGGGCCTCACAGCTTTGTTGCTTGGTTTGACCGTAGTAGTAATTGGACTCGGGGGACTAATCCGTATCTATGATGCTGGAGAGTCTTGCCCGGACTGGCCATTGTGTTTCGGCACAATGGGTTTCGATGTTTCTGAGGAGGATCAAGAGGCTTGGTACATTGAGAATCCCGATGAGGTGGACTCAAGGGGCTCTGGTCATAGATACACTACTTTCCAGATTTTCACAGAGTGGTTCCATAGAGTGCTTGCAGGACTATTTCTCGGGCCTCTGGTAATTCTAAACTGGTTCATGTTAAGGAGAATGGAGGAAGTAGGCAAGGAAGTCAGGTTCGCATCCATGTTGACTGTTATCCTAATAATCTGGCAAGGTGCTATTGGGTGGTTGACAGTGGAAATGGACAACCTCCATTGGAGTGTCGCTCTGCACCTAAGCTCTGCATTGGCCTTTACCATGAGTATGTTCTGGTTGTGGTTGACTCTTTCTAGAGCTGAGGGGGATCTTCCTGAATGGATGAGTTTTGATTATTCAATCTCGAAGAAATGGAAGACTAGGGTTGCATGGTTGTCAATAGGGGCATTCGTCTCAATCTTCTCCGGAACCTTCGTTTCCACAACTCCGGGCGCAAATGCTGGATGCGGGGTGGACGGAATGCCCGATTCTTGGCCTCTTTGTGGTGGAAAGATAGTGGATTCAGTAGAGGATATAGTAGCGCAATCTCAGATAATTCACAGGTGGTTTGTTGGAATAATGCTAATCGCATTGATCGCTGCCTCTTACTCAGTATCGAATGGAGAACAGAGCAATGATGTCCTTAGGAACTGGATTTGGGGGTCAACTGCCTTATTCTTCGTAAATGCTTCCATTGGTGCGATTTACGTTCTCTCTTGGGATTTGGAAGAAGGATTCTTTGAACTACTCTCATTGGTACACCTCATGATGGCTTCACTAACTTTTGTAACCATGGCCATAGCATGGATCGGATGTTCGATTGCTGAAGAGGTGTGATAATGATTCTGCGTTCGGCCACAGACTACTTCTCATTGACAAAACCAAGAGTGGTGGTCCTTCTACAAATTACAGCGATATGCGCGGTAATTGTGCATGATTCTCTAGAGGGCGAGTTGGGTTCGGACTCAATTGAAACAATGCTGGTAGTGCTAATCGGAGGTTATCTCACCGCAGGGGGTGCTAATGCGATCAATATGTGGTACGACAGGGACATAGATCCAAAGATGGCTCGTACTGCTGGGAGAGCAATTCCTTCAGGAAGGGTTAGGCCAGGCTCAGCATTATTCTTCGGGGTTCTCATTTCCATCCTAGGAGTCTGGTGGTTCTATGAAATGTCTAATGAAGTGGCGGCATTCTGGTCGGCCTTCAGCATTCTTTTCTACGTTCTAATTTACAGCATTTGGCTTAAGAGGAGGACATCCCAAAACATCGTGATAGGAGGGATAGCGGGTTCCACTCCCCCCGTTATCGGGTGGTCGGCGAGCGTGGATGACTTGTCAATCTCTACTGATTCGATTAGTTCGATTTTGGAATCGGTAACTTATCTTGGGAGCCCTATGCCATGGTTCATGTTCATTCTGATCTTCCTGTGGACCCCTCCACACTTCTGGGCTCTGGCGCTCTACAGATCGGAAGAATATGCAGAGGTCGGAGTCCCAATGCTCCCTAACGTGAAAGGTCCCGAGCGAACCCTTGTCGAGATGAAGTTGTATTCGATTCTGCTAATCGTTTTGTCTATAGCAGCACCTATCACATTGGAGGGGCTCGAGGTTGAGGACTGGAGTTACCATGCCCTTAGTTGGACAATACTCGGGCTGAGCGTTTGGTACGCTTCGACAGTTTGGAGGATAGATATTTCAGAGGAGCCTGACGAAACTGGTAGGATTTCCAGTGCATCCATCTCTTTCTTTGCCTCCATGCTATATCTGGCACTGATGTTTGTGGTTCTTGTTACTGGTAGTTTTGGACCATTGGGAGTTTCTATCGGTGCCGTCATAGCCGCTGGTTTCGTAGTCAGGACGGAGCTCAAATTGGCTGCATAGTCCCGATGGTTTGAAACACCAAACGAACCATGGGGGCACACCGGTGAGGCAATGGAAGAGCATGACCTGATATA
>CAZPNT010000121.1:0-4023 GCA_964588055.1 uncultured Candidatus Poseidoniales archaeon
TGGCTCAGGGGTGTGAACGGTAGAGATTCTGCAGGTTCCCACGTCCTTCTCGACTATATCAATTACCAGAGAGGAGAGCTTGGGGATGGGAAGTGGGTTCTATCCGTTCTTAGAGAGTGTGTAAAAGAATCAGGGGTAAGGGAGGTTCACTCTCACGTCGAGATCTTCGATGGAGAAGAGAGCCCCCCTGGGTTTGCAGCAGTGGTTCTAATCGACGAGAGTCACGTAACGGCACACTGCTACTCAGAGAGGGGTCTTCTAGCCATTGACGTCTTCACTTGCGGTGACAGCGATGCTGGTGAGGTAGCGGACATGATCAATGACGTGCTCGTCTCCGAAAATCCCGATTTGAGGAGGGTTTTCACAAAAAGCGTGGAGCGATTCAGGAGTGTTTAGATGGGAATTAGGGATTTCATAGAGACTCACTACACGCACTTCAATGCGGGCGAGCTGGCCAAATGCACAGATTCCTTGAGAGGGTTCCTTGAAGGGGGAGGGAGGCTGGTTATCACTCTCGCAGGAGCGATGTCCACTGCACAAATTGGAAAGAGTTTAGCTCCTGCGATAAGATCCCAGAGGGTGCATGCTATTTGCTGCACTGGAGCCAATCTGGAGGAGGAGTTGTTCGGATTGTTCTCTAGATCGGAATTCGAGAGCGTGCCAAATTGGAGGCATCAGAGCAAGGAGGAAGATGCCGATCTAAATGAGAGGGGGATGAATCGAGTAACCGACGTAGCCATCCCCGAGAAATCGTTTGCCAAAGTAGGGGAAGCTCTGATGTCCCTTTGGGAGGAAGCGGAGGCGGTAGGCGACAGTCGCTTCCCGCACGAATACATCTACGACCTCCTCCTCCACGGGAATCTCGAGTTCTCCTCATCACCGGATGACTCGTGGTTAGTCGCAGCTGCCGATGCTAATCTTCCGATTTTCTCTCCTGGTTGGGAAGACTCAACCCTTGGGAACCTGCTTGCCGCGAAGGTAATCGACTGCACGCTGAAAAGCAACTCTATTGTGAAGGGAGGTCTGGATGCAATGCAATCACTCGCAGATTGGTATAGGGAGGATGACTCTCCGACGGGAATGCTGCAGGTGGGAGGTGGTATTTCCGGAGATTTCACAATTTCTGTTGTACCTATGCTTAGACAGGACGCAGGAGTGAAAGTCCCTCTTTGGGCATGGTTCGCACAGATCTCGGAATCCAGGCCTTCGTACGGTGGTTATTCGGGAGCTCCCCCGACAGAGAAGATTAGTTGGGGGAAGTTGGGAGTTGACACGCCACAGTTCGTAATAGAGTCGGATGCGACAATCGTACTTCCGCTAATCCTCTCCTCATTGGAATAGACGCGGGTAGCTCCCTACCTCTTCGGAAATGCGCAGTAGTTGGTTGTACTTCGATGTCCTGTCTGATCTCGCTGGTGCTCCTGTCTTGATTTGCATTGAGTTGGTGCCAACGGCCAGATCGGAAATTATGTCATCAGAAGTCTCACCTGATCTGTGGCTGATTATGGTCCCGAGCCCAGCCTCACGTGACTTGCTAATCACTTCCATCGTTTCTGTGAATGTCCCAATTTGATTCAGTTTGATTAGAATTGCATTTGAGGCTCCGAGGGAGATGCCCTTCTCGAGTCGCTTTGGGTTTGTCACATACAGGTCATCACCTACTATCTGTACCCTGTGTCCTTCTCGAGAGGTGAATTCAGTCCAGGAGTCCCAATCGTCCTCTCCGAAGGGGTCCTCGATTGAAACGATGGAGTACTCATCCAACCAGTTTGAGTAGATATTGCCCAGATCCGTACCAGATACCGAAACCCCATCTAAACTGTAATTTGATCCGTCAAAGAATTCCTGTGCTGCAACATCTAGGGCTATTGAGACATCTTTACCCGGAGAGTATCCTGCTCTCTCGATTGCATCTCTTACCAGTCTTAGTCCCTCCTCATTTCTTGAAAGATTTGGAGCAAAGCCTCCTTCATCGCCAATCCCTCCTAGGAGCCCTTCTTTCTTGAGGGTGGCCTTGAGGGCATGGTAGATCTCAACTCCGGCTCTTAGCGCCTCCGAGAAAGAGTCGAATCCGTGTGGGACTACCATGAACTCCTGGACATCGACGTTCGACTCGGCGTGTGCTCCGCCGTTCAGGATATTCATCATCGGAACTGGGAGGCTGGATTCTCCGTTCTGACAAATGTGCTTCCAAAGTTCGCCATCTGATGCTGCCCTTAGGCAAGATAGGGAGACTCCCAAGGTTGCATTGGCTCCCAAGACTCCTTTGTTGTCAGAGCCGTCTAATTCTATCAGGAGAGAGTCTATTCGCTCCTGTTCCGCTGGATCTATGCCTACCAGTGCATCTCTAATTGGACCGTTGACGTTGTCAACCGCTGCTTGGACTCCTTTTCCCAACCACCGATCTCCTCCGTCTCTCAATTCGACCGCTTCATGAGTCCCGGTACTTGCTCCAGAAGGAACCGCGGCTCTGCCCTTCAACAAACCATCAACATAGCAGTCGACTTCCACGGTCGGATTCCCTCTTGAGTCGAGGATGGTTCGAGCGAAGATGTCGCTGATAGCGGCACCCATTGCCCCCTCCACAAGACCTTGACTTCTCAAGGTAGCGATGTGTATTCCTAAGAATTGAGCCAGCTAAGCCATCGGGAAACCTTGCTTTGCATCTCTGGAACTTCCAACTCAGACCTGCAGGAGCACTCCCAGCAGAGTTGCTCGTGGTTTGGTGAAATGGAGAATAGCTCGGCCCTCATCAGAACCCCGTCTGCCTCGTTCGATTTGGACCGGTTGTCGTCTACGAAGCAGTGCAATAGGTGCTTCGGGTAGTGGTGAATTCGGCCAGACTTGGGACAACAGAGAATGGCACTCCTTGGAAGGAAAATTAGAGAGGATCCGGTAGTTGGATCAAGTTCGTGTCCCTCTATCTTTGTTCCGTCCAACAGAGAAGCAACATCGATTTGATGCCACTGAGATTCGGAATGAGGCATGTCTAGTTGCGAGACTTCGTCCAGATACTCCTGTATCCTGAGTTGGGAGACTGTTTCCTCCTGACTCATGACAATGCAGAGAAAGCCATCCCATTTGAACACAACCAATAATTCTCAATTCCAAGATGGTTAGAAAAGAGTAGTTTTCAATCTTTAAATTGTCTCATAACGTCAAGAAATAACCATAAGTTTCACGTTTTTCGGAGAAAACTATGAGTAATGTAGATTCCCTAGACAGATCGATTCTCTCCTTCCTCAGAGAGTCCGCACGAGCCCCCTATGTAGAGATAGCCAAAGGAGTCGGTGTCACAGAGAGAACCGTCAGAACCAGAATAAAGAGGCTTGAGGATGAGGGGGTAATCAGAGGATATACGGTTAGGGAGTCGGGAATAGGACTCACTGCCCTGATTCGCCTCAAAGTTGGACCAGGCACCGAGATTGGTTCGCTTGCGGGAGAGTTCTCCGGTTGGCCGGGTGTCGAGTGTGTGTACGAAATTAGTGGGGATGCGGATCTAGTTGCAGTGGTTCATGTTGATGATACCGTGGCTCTTAGAGATATGCTGGACAGAATGTGGTTGGCTGCGCCTGGAGACATCAGTTCCACTCAGACTGAACTTGTACTAGAGCAGTACTAGTCAATCGGAAAATACACCTAAATTTGCCACTAATGGTTAGTAGAGTTATTTCTGTGCGAACTTACCTATTCGGATTTGAAAAGAAGATATCTGAAATACTGGATTCTCCCAGACTTTAGAGCCTCATAGACTGGTGTACCAGGGACACCTCCGAAGGTCTCGAAGCTTTTTCTGAGAGAAGACGGGGCACTCTGCCGGATCATCTCCCTCCTGCCCTCATCGATAATGTCCAATGCTCTGACAACGTTCTCAGTCACGTCATTCCAGGAGTCTATGGTGAACCCAGACTGGACGAACTGCTGATGCATCCTCTCCATTGTCTTCTTGTCCCTCATGTCCGTCCAACAGAACTTGCCACCCGGCCTGAGTACTCTGAAGACCTCGGAAATGAAAGCTGGGAT
>CAZPNT010000122.1:0-3943 GCA_964588055.1 uncultured Candidatus Poseidoniales archaeon
AGAGCCTGAGATCGCAATCCTAGCTCCGAATACCGAGGAACCGCTAGACTCCATTTGACCATCAACCTCTATTGTGAAGCCAGGGTCCCCGTAAACCATCATGTTTCGATGTTCGAAATCTGCAGCATCCGCCCAAACTCTATCCTGGCCATTCCTATCGACACTGATTTCGCTTAGTGAAACAGGGTGACAGAGCGGACCAGTAAAACCTACCCAAACGTCAACAGGACCACTACCGAGGGACACGAAATCCTCCTCTCCGCTGAGCTCCTTGGTCTCGTTTCCGAAATATGCAATTGTCCCATCAAGCGAGAAGCCCTGGATGGGTCGCATGTACATCCTAACATTTTGCTCAGAGGTAGAGATGGCTCTAACTGCTGACATGTTTGCCTCGTCGCAGTAACCGAATCCAGCCAACCAAGCGGGAGGGTTTTCAGCATATATCCCCGAATCAACGAGTCTCAATGATGAGGAAGAATCCACGTATATTTCCACATCACTGCTTATTGTTGTATGAGAGCCGACGAAACTCAGAGTTCCCCCATTCAATACCCTGACATTCTGGGCCAGTGCCATATCTTCTGACCACGCCATATCAGATTCGATGATTATATCGTCCCCTTCAGCAGCCACATTGATGGAAAATGCGCATATAGAGAGCAACAGAACCATCGTCACCAGTTTCGCATCTCTCTTCTTCATTGCCATTCCGCTGTGACAGAGGAACATGAACATCACCCCTTTTGGCTCAAACAATCTATTGATTGGCAAGTCTAGAAAACGTGCGAAGGTTCATCCTCCGCATTAATCTGCCAGTTTCTATGACCCAGTCTACACTGCCATGGGAAGACCCCTTTATGGCGCCCCTTCTGGTTCTGTGGCTTTACCTGCCGGGATATCTCTCAAACACCGCCGCCATGCTTGGAGGGAAGTGGATTCCAGACTTGACAGGAATACCAGTTTTCACCATCGACCGGGGAAAGTCTCTTTCCGATGGAAATCGGATATTAGGTGATGGGAAGACTTGGAACGGACTAGTAGGGGGAACCGTTGGAGGGGGACTTCTGGGAGTCTTGACTCACTCAATTGCCAAGGGCAACCTCGTGGAATCTGCACCCTTCCTTGATCCGCTTTCGACCTACGGAACCAGCTCGGCAGAGATTTCCGATGCCTGGTTCTACGTGGGGGGCGAGTCAATGACTGCTTTCTCCATGGGATGTGTTCTGGGATTTGGATGCATGGTTGGCGACTCAGCAGGATCCTTCGTTAAGAGAAGACAAGGCCACAAAAGAGAGGGAAACGTAAGTTCCGAGGCCCCTCTCCTAGACACTCTCCCTTTCGCCGCCTCTGCATTCTTGTTTGGGCAGGTCTTCCTCTCTCCTTCTTTGGTTGGTAGTTCCGAACTCCTATTGGGAATGGCCATACTTCTAGTGGTAACTCCGATTCTACACAGGTCGTTCAACATTATAGGATATCGTCTGGGACTCAAGTCTGTTCCATACTAGGCATACCTTCCAGTGCAATCCATTATCACTGAAATATAGCCAGCGAGAGTCATGCCTGGCATCGAAGTGTTGGTAGTTGGAAGTGGGGGAAGGGAGCATGCATTGGCCCTCGGCCTTTCAAACAGCGATTCGGTGTCGAAAGTTCATTGCACTCCTGGAAATTCTGGAACCTCTCTTGTTGCAACCAACCACCAAGTTCCTGCAACCGATATCGAGGGAATAGTTGATCTGGCACTCGATCTATCCGTCTCTCTTGTCGTCGTGGGCCCAGAAGCACCCCTTGTCGACGGTCTTTCGGATAGACTTAGAGAGGAGTCAATACCCAGTTTCGGACCCCACTCGGAAGGGGCTCTCCTAGAAGGATCGAAAATCCATGCCAAGATGCTAATGCAATCGTTAGGAGTTCCAACAGGATCATTTCAGAGAGTTGAGAGTAATGAGTCAATTGAGGCCTCTCTAGACTCTTTCGTACCCCCGTGGGTAATCAAGAGAGATGTACTAGCAGGCGGAAAGGGAGTTACAGTGACGTCGTCTAGAGAAGACGCCCGTGAGGCCCTAAGATCGGGCATAGAGTCGGATGGTTTCGTACTTATCGAGGAACACCTCTCTGGAGAGGAGGCATCGGTTCTGGTAATTATGGACGAGTCTGGATACGTCATGTTGCCACCAAGTCAAGATCATAAGAGAGTTGGGAACAACGATACTGGACCAAATACGGGCGGCATGGGTGCCTACGCCCCCGCCCCTATCGTCACACCATCAGTGCTTGCAAGGGCCAAGAAGGAGATTGTTGAACCAATGCACCACTACCTTAGGAACTCGCAGACTCCCTATCGAGGGTGCCTATATGTCGGTCTGATGATTGATGAAGACGGCTCTCCAAGTGTTGTGGAGTTTAACGTCAGACTTGGAGATCCAGAAGCACAGGTTACTATCCCCCTAATTCAATCCGATCTCGGAGATTTGCTTCTTGCAACCGCAGAAGGCAGAGTCGCAGAGCTCCAAGTCGAATTCAAACAACTTCATGCATCGACTGTAGTCCTTGCATCTGAGGGATATCCTGGAAAAGTTGTCTCGGGAAGAAAAATAGAGGGCTGGGATTCCGAGATCGAGGAGGGTCTTGTGCTAGGATTCGTACATCTAGCAGGAGTATCAACAGATGATAAGGGAAACCTAATCTCTACTGGTGGCAGGGTCCTATCGGCAACCGGCGTGGCTCCCACACTGAGAGAATCATTGGAGGCGTCTTACCAGATAATTGAGGGCATCAGTCTTGATGGCTCTCACTTCCGAGAAGATATCGGTTTCAGGGCCCTTCCGAGGTGAAGATTCTCACTCTTCTTGCCCTAATTGTTCTCAACCGTTCTACGAACGGTTAAAACAACCGTTCAGGTCGGCGCGATGCTGAATCATTGGCAAATAGGTCCGGTGGATGGGATGGAAGCTAAGAAAGAGGACTCTCAGGTTGCTCAATTTAGCAACTTAATCTCACCTTTAGCCATCACTTCTTCCTTGATGATTTTGTTCTTGGCTTCCGTATTTTTCGAGGGCAGAGAAATAGGGGAAGAACTCAATGGGGCAATTCTAATTTCTATCTCTGTTATCATTCCAGCATGCATTGGAAGGTCCTCAAGACTAATTCCGCTGGAGTCCAGTGCCCTGCGTGTCAGCTCTCTTTCACTTGCGCTGCTTGCCATAGGGCTCGCATCAAACTCTATGGATCATGAGTCTTTCAACCACATGTTCGTTACAACATTCTTTGTTGTGGGCCTAGTTTCTGCAATACTAAATGAATCAGGGAAGAGAGAGGAATCGTCAGTTTTCCTGAGTTTGGTTCTAGGCATGAGGCTGGCTGCAATTTATGCATCTGGCTTGATGATCGCACAAAACGACTCACTAGTTGTTGTTGATGAGGTCAGGGGGGCCATAGGAACTGCATTCTTCTCATTCTGGATGGCTTCAATATCTCTCGGCTTCCTAGTGATGGTTTTGCTCAGAGGGTCAATCGAGAAGAAAGGTACAGGACGATTCTTTGGCTCAATTCCGACTTTTAGAGAGGGCCCAGATGCCGTCGCATACTCGGCAATCATTTTCTCTGCATTCATGATTCCACTAATTTGGCTAGCCCAAATAGACACTCTGTCAGAGTTCTCAGAAGGAAGCCATCTTGGAGTGGTTTGGGCTTCTTTCACCGCACTGGCCGTCTTCATTCATGCCTTTTTCAGGGCCGAGGGGTGGCACGTTCTGGCTTCTCTTCTTGCGGTAAACTGGTTCCTATACTCAATAGGACACATCCATGAAATTGGAAACGAGCTCCCATCCCTCTTCGCCGACGGGGGATTCATTGAGTCTTTCACATGGTTCTTCTTAGGTTTCTGGCTGAACTTCTTCGCATTCTTCTTTTCATCCAGAGGGATTTTCGGTGACGTCGCCCCTCG